>CBIHQA010000020.1:0-18963 GCA_966211475.1 uncultured Neisseriales bacterium | reverse complement strand
TCCGTACCAATCGACAGGCTTTGCGCATTGGACGGGATGGTGATCTGCGGCTGCAGGGGATAACCGTTGCTGGTGACGATCACACCGGTCGAATCCTTCTGGAAGGCGCCGTCGCGGGTGTAGCCGATGGTGCCGTCCGGCAGCAGTACCTGGAAGAAGCCCTGTCCGTTGATCGCGATGTCCAGCGGGTTCTCGGTGCTTTGCAGGTTGCCCTGGGTGAAGATGCGCTCCGTCGCCACCGTACGCGCCCCCGTGCCGAGCTGCAGGCCACTGGGGATCTGGTTCTGCTGGGTGGCATTGGCACCGGTCTGCCGCAAGGTCTGGTACAGCAGATCTTCGAACAGCGGGCGCTGGCGCTTGTAGCCGTTGGTGCTGACGTTGGCCAGGTTGTTCGAGATGGTGTCGATGTTCATCTGCTGGGTGTCTAACCCAGTCTTGGCGATCCAGAGCGAGCGAATCATCGTCGGTTATCCGTTCAAATTCATGACTTGCGCGGCACGCTGCGCATCTTCGTCGGCCTTCTGCATCATCTTCACCTGCAGTTCGAACTGACGGGACTGTTCGATCAGGTTGACCATGCTCTCGGCCACGTTGACGTTGCTGCCTTCCAGGGCGCTGCCGACCACCCGGACGTTGGCGTCCGCCTCGGCCGGCTGGCCGTCCTGCTGGCGGAACAGGCCATCGTCACCCCGTACCAGGCTGCGTTCATCCGGGTTCACCCGCTTGAGCCGGCCCAGCACGGTGACCTGGTTGACGCCGTTGGTGCCCGGCACGGTGGACACCGTGCCGTCGCTGCCGATGGTGATTACCGAGCCCGGCGGGACCGTGATCGGCCCGCCATCCCCCAGCACCGCCATGCCGCTGCCGTTACGGATCGTGCCTTCCGCATCGAGCTCGAAGCTGCCCGAGCGGGTATACGCCTCCTGGCCGTCCGGCGCCTGCACGGCGAACCAGCCCTTGCCCTGCACCGCGATGTCCAGATCGCGGCCGGTGTGTTGGATAGGGCCAGGCTGAAAGTCGCTGCCGGTCGTCGCGTCGACCGCAAAGGAGCGGGTCGGCATGCCGTCGCCGTACACCCAGAGCGCACGGAAGGCGTTGGTTTCCGCCTTGTAGCCCTGCGTAGCCGCGTTGGCCAGGTTGTGTGACGTCGATGCCTGCTTGAAAAGCGCGTGCTTTGCACCGGTCATCGAGACGTACAGCAGTCGATCCATGGCTCAGCTCAGGCCTTATCGCAGGTTGACCAGGGTCTGCATGACCTGGTCCTGGGTCTTGATGGTCTGCGCATTGGCCTGGTAGGACCGTTGCGCGGTGATCATGTTGACCAGTTCCTGGGTCAGGTCGACCTTGGACTCTTCCAGGGCGGAGGACTGCAGCACGCCCAAGCTGGACGTCGCCGGCGCCCCAACCAGCGGCTGGCCAGAGGTCGGTGTTTCCACCCACTCGTTGCCGCCCTTCGGTTGCAGGCCCTGCGGATTGGAGAAGTTGGCCAGCACGATCTGTGCCATGTTGCGCGACTGGCCGTTGGTGTACTTGCCCTGTACGGTGCCGTCGGACGAGATGCTGATGCTGTTGAGGCGACCGCTGGAGAAGCCGTTCTGAGTCAGCTTGTTGACCGAGAAGGTGCTGCCGTATTGCGTCATGCCGCTCAGGTCGAACGTGATCGTTTGCGCGGATGCACCCGCCAGCGTGAAGCTCGCGGTCGATGCCGAGGTGCTGGTCGCAACGGCCGTGCCGTTGATCGTTGCCAGCGCGCCGTTGGTATCGAACGTCAGCACCATATTCGGGTTGCCGTTCGACCAGTTGTACGACGTGCCGTCGATGGTCTGGTAGGTGTTCCAGGTATTGGCCGCCGTCTTCACGAAGTAAAACGCTTGCGTGTGGGCGTTACCCAAACTGTCGTAGATAGTCGTCGACGTGCTGCGGTTGAAGGTAGAAGAGTCCGTCGGATCGAAGGCCACCGCGATGGTCTTGTCGTTCGCATTCAGGTTGATGCCCATCACGCCCGTCGAGGTCGCGCTCGGCGTCAGGTCCGAGGTATCGATCTGGATGTCGGTCGGCGAGGACTGCACGATGTTCCCGCTGCTATCCACGCCGTAGCCGGTCAGGTGGCGCCCCTGGTCATTGACCACGAAGCCATCCTTGTCGACCTGGAACTGGCCGTTGCGGGTGTAGGAGATCGCGCCGTTGTTGGACAACCGGAAGAAACCTGCTCCGTTGATGGCCACGTCCATCGGGTTGTCGGTGACCGTGATGTTGCCCTGCAGGAACTGTTGGGCAACGGCCGACACGGCGGAACCGATACCGATGTTGTTGTTGCCGCCGCCCGACAGGCTGGCGGCGAACACATCAGCAAACTGTGCGCGGAACGGCTTGAAGCCGATGGTGGACGCGTTGGCGACGTTGTTGCCGATCACGTCCAGATTCTTCGATGCGGTGTTGAGCCCGCTCAGCCCTTGTTGGAAAGCCATCGTTATCTCCGCTTACACGATTTGCCGAATGTCGGCCATCGAAACTGAACCCAGACCGGAAACCTGCAACTTGATGCCACTGCTGTCGAACGTGACGCTGCCCACCTTGCCGTAGCTCAGCGTGTTCGAATCCACCGATTTCCCACCCTGCGTGGCCGCCACGGAGAAGGTATAGCTACCGTCCGCAGCCGTCCCGCCCGCATCCGTCTTGCCATCCCAACTGAACGTCACCAGGCCGGCCTTCTGCGCGCCCAGGCTGACTTTCTGGACCACGTTGCCGCTCGAATCCTTCACGCTGACGGTGACATCGTCCGCATCACCGGCCAGTTCGATGCCTGCCGACGCCGAACCGTCGGCAAGCGTCAGACCCTTGCCGTCAGCCAGGACAGAATGGCCCACCAGCGTGGCGGCTTGGTAGGACTGGTTGGACGCCAGGGCGGTGGCCATGTTGGTCATCGCCGTATTCAGCTTCTCGATCCCGGTCACGGTGCTGATCTGCGCCATCTGGGAGGTCGTCTGCGAGCTGTCCATCGGGTTCAGCGGATCCTGGTTCTGCAGCTGGGTCACCAGCAGCTTGAGGAAACGGTCCTCGATCGCGGCAGACGTCGTGGTCTTGCTGGTCGACGTACTGCTGCTGGATGTCGTCTGGCTGGCGGCGTTGGTGCCGGTGACGGTGGTCGTCATCGCGTTTCCTCGTTACTGGCCTAGCTGCAGGGTGCGCAGCATCAGCGTTTTGGCGGTATTCATCATGTCGGCGTTGGTCTGGTAAGAGCGGGACGCCGAAATCATGTTGGTCATTTCCTCGACCACGTTGACGTTGGGCATGGTCACGTAGCCCTGATCATTGGCCAGCGGATTGCTCGGGTCGTACACCGTGCGCGGCGGGGATGGGTCTTCCACCACCTTGGTCACCTTCACCCCCATGCCGTTGCTGTCGGCGCCCGGCAGGCGGGTCGCCTGGAACACCACTTGGCGTGCCTTGTACGGCTCGCCGGTGGAGCTGGTGGCGGAATCGACGTTGGCCAGGTTGCTGGCCACCACGTTGAGCCGCATCGACTGTGCGGTCATCGCGGAACCGGCGATCTGGAACACCCCCATGATGGACATCGTCTTGCTCCGTTAGCTGTTGGTCAGCGCCTGCTGCATGGTACGGATACGGTTGGTCGCGAAGGTCAGCAGCGCCTGGTAGTGCATGGCGTTTTCCGAGAAGCGCGCCATTTCCTGGTCCGCATCCACCGAGTTGCCGTCGATCGAGGACTGCAGCTCGCCGCGGAACTGCACCCGGGCCGGCGCGCTGTCACCACTGGCGCTGCCCTGGTGGGCGGAGTTGGTCCGCATCATCGGCAACGCCTGGCCGTTCTGGCCGCCGTGCTGGGCCATGGCATTGGTCAGCGCGGTCTTGAAATCGATGTCGACCGCCTTGTAGTTCGGCGTATCCGCGTTCGCAAGGTTGGAACCCAGCAACTCCTGGCGGAATGCACGGGTCTTGAGGGCGGTTTCGAGAAACTTGAAGTCGCGGTCGATCTTTTGCAGCACGGTGTTGACTCTCCATCGTCGCAAAACGTAGAGCAGCTTCCGTGCCAGCCACGACCAATCAAGCAATGATGCGGGTTAGCGGGATTTTTAGTGATACCAGAGGAAGGGATTCCGGCCGGAGCGGCAAAGCTTGCCGCCCTGCCGACGCATGCGGTTGCCGCTACTCGGCAACCAGCACGCGGTTCTTGCCGGCCAGCTTTGCCTGGTACATTGCGGCATCGGCACGCGCCAGCACGGTGTCGGCATCGTCACCCGGACGGTAAGTGGCCACACCGCAACTGAAGGTGATCAGCAGGCGCTCGTTGTTGTGCAGGAAGAAGCGGCGCGTCAGTTCGCGCTGCACCCGGTTCATCACCGTCACCGCCTCTTCCGCTGCGGTATTTGGCAGCAGAATGACGAACTCCTCGCCACCATAGCGGGCCACCTTGTCAGTGGGCCGCAGCACGTCGCGTACGACCGACGACAGGTGCGTCAGCGCCGCATCGCCGCCCTGGTGGCCGAGCTGATCGTTCACCCGCTTGAAATTGTCGAGATCCAGCAATGCAACGGTCAGCGGCGCCTTTTCCCGGTCTGCCCGCGATAGCTCTTCGACGAAGGCCTCGTCGAGGCCACGCCGGTTCAACGCGCCGGTCAGCTGGTCCGTCTTCACCTGTTGCGAGACGGATTCCAGCTCTGTCTCCAGCGCCAGGATGCGCGCTTCCGCAGCCTCCGCCTCCTGCCGGGCGCTGCGCATTTCATCGCGGGACCGCAACATGTCGAGTTGCATGGAGTGGGTGTCCTCCATCAATTGCTCGACCAGGTGCCCCAACGTCGCCAGATCGTCCGTCCCACGGATTTCGTCCGCGTAGACGCCGATCTTGTCGTGGTAGTCGCCGGCCACATCGGCCACCACGCCCAAGCGGTCAACGAAGGTCGCGACTAGCTGCTTGAAGGTGGCCCGGGCGTCCACCAGGCTCTGCTTGAGGTTGCCCTGCTTGAAGATGAGTTCGGACAGCGACTGCTCCATCTTCTGGAGTTGTCGCCCGTCCAGCGGGTGCTCGACGATCGCGTGGATCACCTCCACCTGGCCTTGCAGCCAGCCGTCGTCCACCACCAGTTCCGCGATATTGTCGACCAGCAGCCGCAGCAGTCTCTGCAGCCCAAGGATCAGGGTTTGCTCGGATTCGTTCTGCAGCTCCAGCTTGATCCAGAACTTCTTGGTCTGCGCTTCAAGGGCCTGCAAGGCACGGACATCCCGGATATCGCCAATCCGCACCGCCAGGGCGCGTGCCTCTTCCTGAAGCTCGGGCACATGCTCCAGACGACCAACAACACCAAGCTCCAGGGTCTGCCGAAACAGCGCCTGCCAGGCAGCCCAGACTTCGCCGAGGGGCGTATCCGCCTCGACGGCCGTCTCTCCCGCCAGCGGCTCGCCCACCAGATCGTCGGTCGGTGCTAGGTTGTCGGACCAAGTGCGCAGCAGGCCGGCCAGTTTCTCGTTGAGCCGCAGCGGGTCGGAGCCGAAGTTGATCAGCACCCGTTCCAGCGCTTCCCGCTTCTTGGCGGAGGTCCATCCCACCTGGCGCAGATCCCACTGTCGGACCAACTCCCGAACCATGTCCGCCCAGGGTTGGGTCAATGTCGCGCTCGGCACCGCTGCGGCCAACGCCTCTGTCACGGAGCCAACCCAGCCAGGCCAATCCTGTGCGGCGGCCAGCTCCTCCAGCCGGCCCTCCAGACGTTGCTGCTCCACCCGTGAGCGGGCCCCCTGCGTCGCCGTCTCGACCAGCTTCTGCAAGGCAGGGTGCTCTGCTTCAGGCGGTAGCCCCGCCACTTCCGCATAGGTTCTCCGATAGTGCTCAGGCGTAGGCGGCTGGCGCTTCAGCGCAAGCTGGCGCAAGGTCTCACGAGCAATCTCGGTGGGGTTTGATAAGGCCATAGCGTTAGCCGTTCAGGTGTTGCGGACTACCTAACTGGTCCTTTCGGAGGAAAGGACGGAAAAAGTGCATGCAAGCACAGCGGCCTTGTCGAGCCGTGTTACGACTCGACGGAAAACGGTTTGCAAAAGGCGCCGTTGCACACATCAACATCTTGCAGAGCCTGCGCCCTTCATTCTAGAAGACGCGCAGCCCGGTACCGTCCAGCGAGGACGGGAGGCAACTACCGAAGTCGACATTAAAAACGCCGAGGCCGGTATCGTGCAAGGCGAAACTTGGAGGGGGATTACTGCTTGGCAGGCGCGGAGGCCGGAACATCCAGCACCTGGATGAAGACTTCGTCGTCCTTGATCATGCCGAGCTCGCTGCGGGCACGTTCCTCGATGGCGTCGTAGCCCTGCTTGAGGTCGTGTACTTCAGCCTGCAGCGCCTCATTGCGGACGCGCAGCTTGTCGTTGGATTGCTTAGCCTGCTCGAGAAACGCTTCCTGCTGCCATACCTTCAGCCAGCCGCCCTTGCCGAGCCACAGTGGATACTGGAGCGCGACAATCAGCACAGCGAAGGCAACGGCAAGAAGACGCGAGAACATGTAGTCGTTTGTTTAGTCCGGTTCGGGCGGCACGCTAACACAACGTGCCGCCCGCGTCACCGTATGACGCTCGCAACGCGACCGACGGCGTCGGTCACATTGCGGCCACCGCAAGTCAATCAGCGGATATGGTAGAAGGCGTCCTTGCCCGCGTAACGCGCCAGGTCACCCAGCTCTTCTTCGATACGCAGCAGCTGGTTGTACTTGGCCATGCGGTCCGAACGGGACAGCGAACCGGTCTTGATCTGCATCGCGTTGGTGGCGACGGCCAGGTCGGCAATGGTGCTGTCTTCGGTTTCGCCCGACCGGTGGGAGATCACCGAGGTGTAGTTGGAGCGCTTGGCGAGTTCGATGGCTTGCAGCGTTTCGGACAGCGAGCCGATCTGGTTCACCTTGATCAGGATCGAGTTGCAGATGCCTTCTTCGATCCCGCGCTTCAGGATGGCCGGGTTGGTCACGAACACGTCGTCACCCACCAGCTGGATGCTGTCGCCCAGACGGTCGGTCAGGAAGCGCCAGCCGTCCCAGTCGTGCTCGGACATGCCGTCTTCGATCGACAGGATCGGGTACTTGTCGGCCAGCGTCGCCAGATAGTCGGTGAACTGCTCGGACGACAGGGACAGGCCTTCGCCGCCCAGCACGTACTTGCCTTCCTTGTAGAACTCGGAGCTCGCGCAGTCCAGCGCCAGGGCCACGTCGTCGCCAGGCACGTAGCCAGCCTTCTCGATCGCGGTCAGGATCAGGCTGATCGCTTCTTCATTGGTGTTCAGGTTGGGCGCAAAGCCACCTTCGTCACCCACGGCGGTCGGCATGCCCTTGTCAGCCAGCAGCTTCTTCAGCGCGTGGAAGATTTCGGCGCCGCAACGCAGGGCTTCGCGGAAGGTCGGACGCCCCCAGGGGATGATCATGAATTCCTGGATGTCCAGGTTGTTGTTGGCGTGCGCGCCACCGTTGATGACGTTCATCATCGGGACCGGCAGGCTCATGCTGCCGGCGCCACCCAGGTAACGGTACAGCGGCAGGCCGGATTCTTCGGCTGCGGCGCGGGCAACGGCCATGGACACGGCCAGGGTCGCGTTGGCACCCAGGCGGCCCTTGTTGTCGGTACCGTCGAGGTCGATCAGGGTCTTGTCGATGAAGCTCTGCTCGGATGCATCCAGGCCGATGATGGCTTCACAGATTTCGGTGTTGACGTGCTCAACAGCCTTCAGCACGCCCTTGCCCAGGTAGCGGGCCTTGTCGCCGTCGCGCAGCTCCAGCGCTTCCTTCTCGCCGGTGGAGGCACCGCTCGGCACGGCCGCGCGACCCATCACACCACTTTCCAGCAACACATCGGCTTCCACGGTCGGGTTACCGCGGGAATCCAGAATTTCCCGTGCAACGACATCGACAATCGAACTCATGGATCTTTTCCCTCGTAGTTCAGCAGGTTATGGAAATATTGGGGGGAGTATTCTTGTCAGAGCTTGTGAAAAATTCGTCGCGAGCGACTCCGAGCTTGGTCCGAGAAGCGGAGCCGTACTGCGGTACGGTGAGCATCGCAGGGCCGAGATCGGGTCGCGCAGCAGAATTTTTCATCAGCGCTCAGGCCAGGTGCTTTTCGAAGCACAAGCTGGTCGGATAGGCCGCGTATTCACCAAAGGGTTCGATCCGGCTGTAACCGGCACGCTCGTACAGGGCGACCGACTCGGGTTGCCGGTTGCCGGTTTCCAGCACGATGCGGCGATAACCGAAGTTACGGGCGGCGGTTTCGAGCTCTTGCAACAGGCGACGCGCCACGCCCATGCGGCGGAAGGGCTGGCGCACGAACATGCGCTTGATCTCCACCGTATCGCTCTCGACCGGCTTGAGTGCGCCACAACCGGCCAACGCTCCATCAAAGCGCGCGAGGAAGAACGCGAAGCCCGGCTTGTCGATGTCAGACAGCTTGAACGGGCTAAGGTAACGGTCCTGGTAGCGACCAGCCAACTCCGCTTCGAACTCGGAGATCAGCATGATCGCAGCTGCCTCACGGCTGGAGGCCCGCGCAATGGTCAGTTCACCCTTGGCGACCGCACTCACACCGAGTGCTCCAACCAGGCGGCACGCTTGGTCACCTGATCGAGGCTTTGCAGGGTTTCCAGCAGCTCTGCCATATGCGGCAGCGGCCAGGCGTTCGGCCCATCGGACAGCGCTTTGGCCGGGTCCGGATGGGTTTCCATGAACAGGCCGGCAATGCCGACCGCGACGGCGGCACGCGCCAGGACCGGCACGAATTCACGCTGCCCGCCGGAGCTGGTGCCCTGCCCGCCTGGCAGTTGCACCGAGTGGGTGGCGTCGAACACCACCGGGCAGCCGGTCTCACGCATGACGGCTAGGCTGCGCATGTCGGACACGAGGTTGTTATAGCCGAAGGATGCCCCCCGCTCGCAGACCATGATCGTGTCTGCGCCGCCGTTGGCTTCCTTCGCCTTGGTGACCACCTGCTTCATGTCCCACGGTGCCAGGAACTGGCCCTTCTTGATGTTCACTGGCTTGCCGGTGGCGGCCACCGCACGGATGAAGTCGGTCTGGCGGCACAGAAAGGCCGGGGTCTGCAGCACGTCTACCACCTCGGCTGCGATCGGCGCCTCGGCTTCGTTGTGGATGTCGGTCAGCACCGGAACGCCAATCTGCTTCTTGACCTCGGAGAGGATGCGCAGGCCTTCATCGATGCCAAAACCACGGAACGAGCCACCGGAGCTGCGGTTGGCCTTGTCGTAGCTGGACTTGTAGATGAACGGAATGCCGAGCTTGCCGGTGATTTCCTTAAGCATGCCGGCGGTGTCGAGCGCGAGTTGCTGGCTCTCGATCACGCAGGGGCCGGCGATCAGGAAGAACGGCTGCTTCTGGCCGACGTCGAATCCACACAACTTCATATCGAAGACCTCGAGGGGAAGACCTCTAGGGCAGAAAGGCGCCCCGATCATCGGGGCGCCCACTTTCCTGTGACTGGTTAAGCCGTTACCGGTTAGCGGCGGCCTTCGTGGTAAGCGACCGCAGCTTCAATGTACGACTTGAACAGCGGGTGACCGTTCCGCGGCGTGGAGGTGAATTCCGGGTGGAACTGCACGCCGACGAACCACGGGTGGTCCGGCAGCTCGACCACTTCGCACAGCTGCTCGTGACCGGCGGAGCGACCGGATACCTTCAACCCGGCGGACTCCAGTCGCGGCAGGTAGTGGTTGTTCACTTCATAGCGGTGGCGGTGACGTTCCACGTAGCGCTCGCCGCCGTAGATTTGGCTGATCTTGCTGCCCGCTTCCATGATGAATTCCTGGCCGCCCAGGCGCATCGTGCCGCCCAAGTTGGAGTTCGCGTCGCGCTTCTCGATCTTGCCGTCGTGGTTCACCCACTCGTCGATCAGGGCAACCACCGGGTACGGGGTTTCCAGGTCGAATTCGGTGGAGGACGCGCCGTTCCAGCCGGCCACGTTGCGGGCGTATTCGATCAGCGCCAGCTGCATGCCGTAGCAGATGCCCAGGTAGGGGATCTTGTTCTCGCGGGCGAACTGCACCGCCTTGATCTTGCCTTCCACACCGCGCTTGCCAAAGCCGCCCGGCACCAGGATGGCGTCCATATCCTTCAGGCTGTCCGGGCCTTCCTGGTCGATCTGCTCGGAATCCACGTACTGGATGTTGATCTTGGTACGGGTGTGGATGCCGGCGTGGACCAGGGCTTCGGTCAGCGACTTGTAGGAGTCGGCAAGATCGACGTACTTGCCGACCATGGCGATGGTGACCTCGTGCTCCGGATGTTCCTTGGCGAACACCAGCTTTTCCCACATCGACAGGTCGGCGGGGCGCGGGGTCAAGTTCAGCTTGCGGCAGACGATCTCGTCCATGCCCTGCTGGTTGAGCACGGCTGGAATCTTGTAGATGGAGTCGACGTCGTAGCAGGAGATCACCGCGTTCTCGCCGACATTGCAGAACAGCGCGATCTTGCGGCGCTCGTCGTCCGGCAGCGGGCGGTCCATGCGGCAGATCAGCACGTCAGGCTGGATACCGATCTCGCGTAGCTCCTTGACGCTGTGCTGGGTCGGCTTGGTCTTGATCTCGCCGGCAGCGGCCAGGAAGGGCACGTAGGACAGGTGGACGTAACAGGTGTTCTCGCGTCCCAGTTGCACACCCATCTGGCGGATGGCTTCCAGGAACGGCAGCGATTCGATGTCACCCACGGTGCCGCCGATCTCGACGATGGCGACTTCGGCATCGCCCGCACCCTGGTTGATGAAATGCTTGATCTCGTCGGTGATGTGCGGGATGACCTGCACGGTGCCGCCGAGGTAGTCGCCGCGGCGCTCCTTCTTGATCACCGATTCGTAGATCTGGCCGGTGGTGAAGTTGTTGCACTTCTTCATCTTGGAGGAGATGAAGCGCTCATAGTGGCCGAGGTCGAGGTCGGTTTCCGCACCGTCTTCGGTCACGAAGACTTCACCGTGCTGGAAGGGGCTCATGGTGCCCGGGTCGACGTTGATGTAGGGGTCCAGCTTCAGCATCGTGACGCGGATGCCGCGCGATTCGAGGATGGCCGCGAGGGACGCGGCGGCGATGCCTTTACCGAGGGAAGACACCACGCCGCCGGTGACAAACACAAACTTGGTCATGGGAAAACACGGGACGGAGTTTGAATAGGCTATTTTACACGAAGCCGAGGGTCCTGGCAGCGGTTGCTGTGCGACCCGGGACGAGCTGACCGGGAAGCCGCATCAGCCGGGGCTTTCGCCGCGAGCAACTCCGGCTATACTGGCCCAGCCCCACAGCAGAGGAGGTACGCATGGCCGAGGCTTCTGTTCCCGAGCATGACTTCCCCCAGGCACGCGACGTGCCGGCCAGCGCCCCGCTGGACTGGCTGCGCGAAGGTTGGCGTGACTTGCGCCGTAGCCCCTGGGCGTTTTTGCCCTATGGGGCCGCGTTTGCGCTGATGGGGGGCGGGTTCTGGATCACCCTGGCCCGGCATCCGGAGATCCTGCTCGGGCTGGTGACCGGTTTCATGCTGATGGGCCCGTTCGTCGCGCTGGGCACCTACGACGTGGCGCGGCAGCTGGAGGAAGGCAAGCAGGGCCGCCTGCTGCCCAGCCTGACAGCCTGGCGCGCCAACCTGCCCTCCATCGGCTTCATGGTGATGATCCTGGTGCTAATGATGGCGAGCTGGGTGCGGGTGACGGTGGTGCTGGTGGCGCTGGCCTTTACCGGCAATCTGCCGACTCAGGCCGATCTGCTGCAACCGGATTTCTACCTTGAAAACGCCGGCTTCGTCGTCGCCTATATCGTGGTGGGCGCCGGTTTTGCCGTGCTGGCGTTCTCCGTCAGCGTGGTGTCGATCCCGCTGCTGATGGAGCGCCGGATCGACGCCATTTCGGCCATCATCGCAAGCCTGATCGCCTGCTTCCGCAATCCGGCGGCCATGCTGGTATGGGGCGGCATGATCGCCCTCCTCGTCGTCATCGGGATGGTGACCGGCTTCCTCGGGCTGATTATCACCGGCCCCTGGCTGGGCGCGGCGACCTGGCACGCCTACCGTGCCTTGCTGGCTTGAATGGTTGGGTACGTAACCGCGACCGCCGTCACTTCATCAGACGGCGGCGCGCCAACCAACGGGATGCCTGGAAGCCAGCGATCCCGTAGCCCGCCAGCACCAGCAGATTGATCAACGGCGCCTTCGGCCAGACGCCGAGCAGCAGCGGCCGGACCAGTTCCACCGCATGGGTGAGCGGCAGCATGCGGGCGACCCATTGCAGCCATTCCGGCAACTGCCCGACCGGATAGAACACCCCGGACAGGAAGATCATCGGGCCGATCACCAGCGTGAAGTAGTACATGAAGAAGTCGTAGCTGGGCGACACGGCCGTCACCGCCAACCCCAGTCCCGCAAAGCACAGGCCGGCCAGCAGCACGACCGGCAGCACCAGCAATGCAGTCGGACCGGACGTCATTCCCCAGATCGACGTCACTAGCAGAATGGCAGCTCCCGACAGCAAGGACTTGCTGGCTGCCCACAACCATTCGCCCATCAGGACTTCGTCCAGCGTCACCGGCGCATTCATGATCGCCTCCCAGGTGCGCTGGACATGCAACCGGGAAAACGCCGAATACAGCGCCTCGAAAGTGGCTGAGTTCATGGTGCTCTGGCAGACGATGCCGGCAGCCAGAAAATGGAGGTATGGCCGCCCGTCGATGCTGGGCATCAAGCTGCCCAGGCCGTAGCCCAATCCCAGCAGGTAAAGCATCGGTTCGACGATATTGCCCAAGACGGAAGGGATGGCCAGCTTTTTCCAGACCAGGAAATTGCGCTGGTAGACCGGCCAGAAGCGGCGCGACAAAGTATCCATGGGTTGGGAAGCCCTCCTTCTCCGCTCAGCGTGCCGAGGCAGGCGCCCTGCGGTTGTCCGGCGCGCGTTGGGTCTCGGTTTCCTCGAGCGCCAGCCGCACCAGTGAATCCAGGGTTCCGATCTGGCTGATCGGCCCGGCCTGCCCCACGCGAACCCCCAGCTCGGCATCGCCTGCTGCCAGGGGATACGGCGCGCTTAGGCGACCTTGCATGGCTTCCATCACCGATGTCGCCGTCACGTCGTCGACCGGGGTGTCGGTCAGCAGCAGCGCAAAACGGTCGCGATCCAGTCGGCCCGGCACGCCGCCGCAGGCGGCCGCCACCTCGCGCAAGCGCTGGGCGACCTGCTGCAGGAGTTCCTCGCAGGCCGGCGTTCCCAGCCGGACTTCCACCGCGTCCAACCCGTCGACCACGGCCAGCAGCAGCATCGGTGTCTGCGGCGAGCGCCCCACGGAGCGCAGCCGGTCGAATTCGTCGGCCAGTCTGGAGCGGTTTGGCAACCCGGTCAGCACATCCTGATAGGCAACTTGGCGGAGCAGCTCTTCGCTAGCGCGCAGATCTGCCTCCAGGGTGCGGCGCATGGCAACCTCTTGCTGCAGACGGCTTTCCTTGGCCTCCAGCTCTCGGGAACGGGCCTGGATGCGCTCTTCCAGCACGGCGACGGAGCTTTCCTGGAAGCGCAGCTGCGAAATTTGCTGCAGGAAGGCCTGCTGCAGCGCGCGCTCCCCTTCCTGCTGCGTCATCCGGATACGAACGGCCAGCGCGAAGGCCAGCAGGATGCTCTCTACCGTGGTGCCGATCTGCAGGGCGTTGTGTACCCACAGATGCAGCGGTCCGCCCCCCAGGTTGCGGGCGGCGATGCCGAGCGCCCCGGCCAGCAGGAAGGCGTAGCCCAGCAGGATGAACACCGACGGCGCATAGCGGTTGAACAGAGTGCGGATCGCACAAGCGAGGCCAACCGACACCGACAGCGGCGCCGCAATGTTCACCATGACGATCGCCCAGTGCTGCTCGATCACGCCCGCCAGCAGCGCGGTCAGTACCGCATAGCCTTCCGCGAAATACACCACGATGTTGAAGCGGGGCGCCTGCCGTGCCAGATCGAGCAGGCGCTGCATATAGCGCAGCCCGAACAGGCACCAGACGGCCGGGATGATCAGCACCAGACGGTCCGCCAGCCAGGGGGAGCCACTCCACCAGGCTTCGCTGGCCTGCCCGTTGACGGCGAGCACGGTGAACCAGCCGAACAAGGCGGTCAGCGCATACTGCGCAAACAACCAGTCGCGGAACGACGCCAGCAGGAACAGGTTGTACAGCACGAGGATCGCCATCACGCCGTAGTACAACGACTGCAGACCCGAGTCGGTCTGGATGGCCGCAGCCAACCGGGGCGGTTGCCAGACCACCAGCGGAACGGTCAGGCTGCCGCTAGTCTGCACCCGCAGGTAGAGCGTGGTCGGTGCATCGCCACTCAGGGTGAAGGGCAGGATGAAGTGCCGGTAGGGCACGGCCCATTGATCGGACGGCCAGTGATCCCCTGCCCTTACCTCCTGGAAGCCGCCGCCCGGTTTAGGCGCATAGAGGCGCACATCGTCCAGCCAGGGCTGGGGGATCTCCAGCCACCAGTCGCGGGCTTGCTTGCCGCTCTGGCGGGCGGAAAACCGGAACCAGTACGCGCGGCTATCCAGCCCAAAGCTGGCGGCCCCCTTCAAGGGCTGGAACGCCGCACCGGCCCGGGCGGCCTGATCGATGGTGATCGCCTGGGTGGGGTCGATCAGCACGGACACCTGGTCGCTCAATAGCTGACCGTGCGGCGCATCCGTCAACAACAGCGAAGCACCGCTTGCGACGCGCACGACCGACAGCATCAGCAGGACAGTCATGGCACGCAGCCACAGTCGACGGATCAGCATTCCTTCCATCAGTCGCGCAGCTCCCGTCCGGTCAACTGGATGAATACGTCTTCCAGATTGGCCTGCCGCAGGATGGTTCGCAAACCGGGAAAGGCAGCCACGCTGTCGATCACGCGCTGCGGCGTGCGGCTGTAGCAGAACACCGTTTCACCAGCCCGCTCGGTGCGTTCGGCAATGCCCTCTACGGTGGCAAGCCAGGCTTCCAGCCCTTCGCCGAAAACTTCCACCACATGCGGTTCGATGCGTGAGTCGATCAGATTGCGCGGGGTGTCTTCGGCAATCAGCCGGCCATGGTCCATCACCGCAACGCGGGAGCACAGCCGCTCGGCCTCGTCCATGAAGTGGGTAGTCAGGATGAGCGTCTTGCCTTGCTGGGCCAGCTGACGGAGCCGTTCCCAGATCAGGTGTCGGGCCTGCGGGTCGAGCCCGGTGGTTGGTTCATCCAGGAAGATCACGTCGGGGTCGTTGACCAGGGCCCGTGCCAGGGTCAAACGGCGGCGCATGCCCCCCGACAGTTCGCGAATCTGGTTCTTCTCGCGCCCCTGCAGGCTGGCGAACTCCAGCAGTTGCGGAATGCGCGCGCGGATATCCGAATCGCGCATTCCGAAATACCGGCCGAAGATCACCAGGTTCTCGGCCACGGTGAAATCCGGATCGAGGTTGTCGAACTGCGGCACCACGCCCACCCGCATTCGAGCAGTACGGGCTTCGGCAGGGATGGGATGACCCAGCAGGCGGATGTCGCCCGCCCCCGGCGCCGACAATCCAAGGCAGAGCTTGAGCGTCGTGGTTTTGCCGGCGCCGTTCGGCCCCAGTAAACCAAAACACTGGCCGCGATCGACGTTCAGATCGACCCCGGCCACCGCTTCGAAATCCCCGAAGCGTTTTCTTAGCCCATGGACGCTCAGGACGGCCATTTCAGATCGATCCAGTCGGTCAACTGGTTGAGGTTGCCGTGGAAGAAATGCCCCACGCCCGGCAGCACCACCACGGCCAGCTTCTGAGGGCGTGCCCAGTTCAGCACGTCGGCCAGCGGGATCACCTCGTCTTCCTCACCGTGAATGACCAGTGTGCCGGCCGGGACCTCCGGTACGGAGAACTTCCCCACCGCAGGGCCCGCCAGCAACATGCCGTCCACGGTTTCACCTCTTACGACCAGCCGTTCTGCCAAGCGGGCCTGCACGTAAGTGCCGAAGGAGAACCCCGCCAAGATCAGCGGCAGATGATCGCCCACCTGGCTGCGGGCAAACGCCAGCACCGCTTCCATGTCGTCGGTCTCGCCAATGCCGGCGTCGAATTCGCCGTCACTGTCGCCGACGCCTCGCAGATTGGGGCACAAGGCCAGGTAGCCGCGCTTGGCGAAAGATTTGGCGATGGTCTGCACCACCTTATTGGTGTTGGTGCCGCCTTGGGTGGGATTGGGATGCGCCACCAGGGCGATGCCTTCAAATGCCCCCTCGCGCTCCAGCGCCAGGGTTTGCAGACGCCCTACCGGGCCATCCAGAAAAAGTTCGCGCGTCGCGATTCGCATGTTGATCCTGGTACGCAGCTCACAACAACACGGGCGGTATCCTTGCGGGATACCTGCCCACGCTCATTGCCAGGAGAAAGGAGAAGATCCGGCCTGCTGCGCCTGAAGCCGGCCCTCGGTCCGCGCGCACGCGCCGCCGCAATGACAATTGTATACCGGCGATGCTGCGTACGATATGCAGGTTATAGCTTCAGACGCTCCACAACGCGACCATGCAGCAGGTGTTCCTCGACGATTTCGTCGATGTCGTGTTCGTCGACATAGGTGTACCAGATGCCTTCGGGGTACACCACCAGCACCGGCCCCAGGTCGCAGCGGTCCAGGCAGCCAGCGCTGTTGATACGCACCTTGCCCTCGCCGTTGAGCTTCAGCGCCTTGACCCGGTCCTTGGCGTAGGTACGGAGCTGCGTGGCGCCGAAGTTGTTGCAGCAGGTCTCGCCCTCCGGCCGCTGGTTGCAGCAGAAGAACACGTGATGCTTGAAGAAGGGTTCGCTCATCGCTTGGTTTTCGTCAGTAGCCAGGCCCACACGGTGAGGGCCAGGAAAAATACAAAGGTCCAACCCGGGATCGTCAGCCCGAGGAACATCCAGCTCTTGTCCGCGCACTCACCAGAACCATGCAACAACTGGACCACGACCTGGCCGAAAGGCAGGGTGTCCAGCATGTAGGACAGACCAGGGCCGCACTGCGGCACCTGCTCGGGCGGCAGGTACTGGATCCACACATGGCGAGCCGCAATCGCCGCCCCTGTCAACCCGAACAGGGAAATCAGCCAGGCATAAATACGTGCGCCACGCGGTCCCGGCCCCGCCAGGCCCGCGATCAAGAACCAGATGCCCAGCGCGATCACGAACACCCGTTGAACCATGCACAACGGGCACGGCTCCAGGAACTTCACATACTGCAGGTACAGCGCGTAGGCCATCAGACCACCACACACGGCGGCCGCGAGCAGATAGCCCCAGCGGCGGGGCAGACCGAACAGCAGGCTCATGAACCTTCTTTCTCAGGCAAGGGTCGGGATTTGACAGGAATCAGGTCGGTCTGGCTCAGCGCCAGCAACACACCGAAGCCGATCAACCAGATCGGCAGCAACACGCCGTAGCGAACTTGGTCGGCCGTCCGCCAGGCAGACAGGGCGCCAGCCAGCAGCAAACCGCCGCCGACCGGGAACGAACTCTTGTGGATGCCACTTTCCAGCCAGACAGCCAGACCGCTCAACGAGAACACCAGCGGCCAGAACAGCGACCAAAGATCGAACCAGCCCAGTTCGGCCAGCAGCCACGCAGCACCGATGGCAATCAGCAGAAAGGGAAACAGGTATCGTCGCACAAGACCTCCTGGGATGTGGCGAAGCGCTTACTTCTGCTTCCAGCCGTCACCGCGCTGCACCCACCAGCCAGGCTGGGCGCGCTCGATCCAGCGCTGGGCGAAGGTGGTGCGGATATCGCCTTCCCACTCGGGATGGTTGTTGGCACGGGCAATCTCGCGATACAGCGCCGCACGGTCCTGGTTTTCGTCTGCCACCAGGCGGTTGACCTCCTGACGCTTGGGCAGCGGCACCAGCCCCGGATCGCGCACGGCAACCTGCCCGTCAGCGGCAAACCCGACTGCGCCCGAGTTGTAGAACTCCAGCAACTTGCCGGTGCGCGCCTTCATGTTCTGGGTCAGCGCCTGAATGGCTGGGGTGTTCACATCCAGGTTCGCAGCAGCCTGCGCGGCCACGTGAAACCCGATCGCGCAAGCGCCGATCAGCGCTGCAATCCACAGTCGAAGATTTCGCATGGTCAGACTCCTCATTGGCCGGCGGGTTTCGGGGAGGATGCCGGCTTTTCCGCGCCGCCCTGCGGCGCGCTCTGCAGCACTTCGTCGATGATGCGGTCGGCCGCCTTGGCAGCCTCCGCAGCGGGGAAATAGACGTTGATCGTGACGTTGACGCAAGCCGTCAACACCAGCGCCCCAAGCAAGATGGACAGGCGGATCGGTTTCGCTGACATTGGATTTTCCAGACGCCGTTTCAAGGGGTGTGGACGACGGGGCCGCCCCCTTGGGTGACCCGTTTCAGACGGTCCACCAGTTCGGACCAATTGACGCGGCGATTGTATCCGATGACATTGATAGACGGAACGCCGGCGCCAATCACCATGTAGTAGCCCTGCGGAACATTGGCGATGCCTCCCATTTCGCAGACACCATCCTGCAGTCGGCACGACATGCCGAGTTCGCGATAGCCGAAGCTCTGGAACACACGCAGGAAGGTCGTCGACAAGGCAGCGGCACCGCCGCCGCCGAGCGAGCTGATGTTTTGGACCGCACGCTGGCTGATCCGTTTCGGATAGTCACCCGGTGTGCTGCGGATCCGGGCGTCGAAGGCGACCGGTTTGCCACTGATCAGGGTCAGGCCATCGATGCTGGCATCCACCTGACCGTCGATGGAACCGAAGGAAAACGTCCGCGTCAGCTTGCCCAGGTCGATATGCTGCAAGGCGGCATCCGTCGTCAGCACCGGTGCCGGGCTGAACGGTTGCTTCAGTCGCAGGTTGCGCAAGAAGGCGATACCGTCGAACGCCTGAACCTCGATCGGACCGAACACGCGCAGCTCCTCGGGGGACAGCGCCAGGCGCGGCAGCTCGCCATCCAGTTCCCCATCGATACGCGGCCA
>CBIHQA010000019.1:0-19003 GCA_966211475.1 uncultured Neisseriales bacterium | reverse complement strand
TTGCCGATACGGACCGAGACCGGCTGCCTGTGCCCCGACTGTCTTCGCCTCGCAATCCAGGAAAGCACCGGTAAATTACATCCGGATGAAGGCCGATGATCCCGGGCCACGGCTTCACGCTTGACCGCCCGGTCGCTATGCTAGACTTTGCTGTCTGTTTTGTTGCCAACTGATTAAATTGCTTTCGAAAGCCAAAAGGACGGGTGCAACGGTATGAGCCAAGACAGTACCCAACCGGAACATGAACTGAAGTCCCTGGACGAGTTCATCCCTTACAAGTTAGCGGTGGTGGGCAACCGCGTCGGGCAGGCGATCGGGCGGTTGTTCGAGCAGAAATTCAACGTGCAGATCCCTGAGTGGCGCGTGCTGATGGCACTGCACTCTTATGGCACCAGCTCCTTCTACGAAGTGGTCGAGCGCACCAGCATGGACAAGGCGCGTGCCTCGCGCGCGCAACGCCGGCTGATCGACCTCGGGCTGGTCAGTGGGCGGGAAGACCCGAACGATGCCCGCAAGCTGATCCTGCAACTCACCGACAAGGGTCGGCAGATGTGCCAGTCCATCATCCCGGAGGCGCGCTACACCGAATCGTGGCTGCTGGAGGTGCTGACGGACCAGGAGCGCAATGAACTCGACCGCATCCTGGGCAAGCTCTACCAGCGCAGCCACGACTTGAAGGCGGCGGTGCAGGCGGACGACTTCTAAGCGCTGGGGCCGCGGAACGTGAGGGAATTTCTCACGCCCGATTGCTGACAACCGGATGGTCCCGCTCGCGGGCCATCTTTGCCGCTCGCTCCCGCCTGGAACCGATTGATGGCGAGTTGCCAGGTGGGAACCTCCCAGAGGGGCTGCAGATGCGGTGCCATCGGTCAAACCAGCAAAGCTTGCTTGGCACTTTTCTGAGCGCGTGCTTCCCGCAGTTGCGGGCTGCACGGCGGCAAAGCGTTGCGCTGGCCTGCCTGCTGGCGCTAGCCCCGAGGACGCAGGCTGCCGAGCTGCAGCTGTTCACCGAAGAATATCCGCCCATCAATTTCAGCCGCGATGGCAAGCCGACCGGCCTCGCCACCGAAGTGGTGGAGGAGATCCTGAGGCGGACCCACACGGTCGCCACCATTGCCGTGGTGCCTTGGGCCCGCGGCTACAAGATGGCGCAGGTCGAGCCGAATACAGGCCTGTTCGCCACCATGCGGACGCCGGAGCGCGAGCCGCTGTTCAAATGGGTGGGGCCGATCACCACCACCGTCACCAGTTTCTACGCACGGCATGGCAGCCGTTTGCACATCACCAGCCTGGAAGAAGCGAAACGCCTGAAGCGCATCGTGGTGCCGCGGGAATGGTTTTCCCATCAGGTGCTGCGCAAGCTCGGCTTTCCCAATCTGGAGCCGGTGGTCACGCCAGACCAGATGGTGAAGATGACGCTGAACGCGCGCGCCGACCTGCTGGTGGCGGACAATCAGACGCTGCCGGCGCAGGTGGCGTCGGTGGGCGCGAAGATGGGCGACCTCGACCTGGTCTACACCTTCATGAAGACCAACAGCTACATCGTGTTTTCCCGCGACACGCCGGATGAAACCATCCAGACCTGGCAAGAGGCGCTGGATAGCATGAAACGCGACGGCAGCTTTGCCCGCATCTATCGCCACTGGTTGCCCGGCACGCACCCGCCGGGTGTCGTGGCGGAGCCGGACCTGGTGCCCGGACAGTAGGCTGCGGCGGGCTTGCGGCTTATGATAGGGCGATGAAACGGGCCTGGACGGCCCGGCGCAGTCGCCATTCGAGATTCCCCGATGACTTCCCTGATCAACTCTGCTTTGTTTCCCGCCTTGCCCGAAGTCGGGCAGACGGCGATCCGCCCAGGTGTGGGGGCCTTGCTGCCGCTGAGCGTCCTCAAGCAACAACACCTGCGTCGAGTCACGTTCTTTCAGCCGGGCCTGTTTGTCGTGGTGAGCGGGATCAAGGTTTTCCACCGGGATGACGTGGAAGACCGTTTCAACGACGGCAAGCTGGTGGCGGTGGCGGAAGGCTTTTCTGCCGATGTCACGCCCATGCCGGACCGGGGGCGTCCGTGCAAGGCCCTGCATCTGTCTTTGTCGCCCGAGGTGCTGGAGGTGTTCGCCCGCCAGCATCCCGAAGCGGTGTCGGGCCGCGCGGCGGTGGACGGGTTCAAGACCGTGGCGCTCGATCCCGCCTTGCTGGATGCCTTCGGCTTCACGCTGCGCGGGATTCAGGACTTGGAAAACGTGTCGGACGGAGAGGCCCGGCATCGCCTGTTTGCCTTGTTACTGGGGCTTGCCTCGCGCGGTGTGGTGTTCCCGGAGCTGGGTGCGCCTAAGCTGGCGGAAAAGGTGAGGGTGCTGGTGATGGGCAACCCCGCCGCACCGTGGACGGCCGCTTCGGTGGCCGCGACACTGGGCATGAGCGAAGCGACGTTGCGGCGCCGGCTGCAGGCCGAAGGCGAACGTTTCCAGGAGATCGTGATCGACGTGCGCCTGCATCACGGCTTGATCCTGCTGCAGTCCACCCGGCATTCCATCACTCGCATCAGCGAGGCCTGCGGCTACGATTCCGCCTCTCGGTTCTCGGAGCGCTTCCGGGATCGCTTCGGCACCTTGCCCTCGCAATTCCGTGGGCGAGCGGATTTGCAGGGCAGCTTGAGCGGCTAGGGAGAACCCGCGCCGGACCGGCTGGCTACACTGGCTCCTCGGTTTTCCCGTTGACCAAGGAGTGAATCATGCGCAACCAGTCCCTGTCCCGAATCCTTCCCGCAGCGATCGCCGGCGCCTTGCTGAGCCTGTCCGCCGTGGCGGCCGATTTCACGCTCGAGAGCACGAACCTCCAGTCCGGCGGCAAGGTACCTGCCGAGAACGTCTTCAACGGCTTCGGCTGCACCGGCGCCAACGTGTCGCCCGAACTGCACTGGAAGAACGCCCCGGCCGGCACACAAGGCTATGCGGTGACGGTCTACGATCCGGACGCGCCCACCGGCAGCGGCTGGTGGCACTGGGTGGTGATCAACATCCCGGCTAGCCAGACCAGCCTGACCAAGGGCTTCGGCAACATCAAGCCGGGCGAAGCCGGCGCGGCATCCCCGATGCAGATGCGCACCGACTTCGGTACCGCCGGCTGGGGCGGCCCGTGCCCGCCGCAAGGCGACAAGCCGCACCGCTACATCTTCAACGTGTACGCGATGAAGGTGCCGAAGTTGGATTTGCCCGCTGATGCATCGGCGGCCATGGTCGGTTACATGATCAACTTCAACAAGGTGGACCAGGCTTCGTTCACCGCCTATTACGGGCGTTGATCGACTGCTTGCGGAGCCCATCAACAAAAACAGCGCGGTGTAAGCCGCGCTGTTTTTGTTTGGCCTGCTCCAAGGAGCTTAGGTCTTCTCGACCGACTCCAGGTCGACCATCAGATCGTTCGCCAGGCCTTCCAGCGCGCTACGCAGGTCATCCGGCGCTACCGTCGATGGCAGCCGCAGACGGGCCTTGGTCCGGAACAGGTTTTCGCCGCTCCAGGAGCCGTTGACGTAGTCGGTATCCAGTTCTTCGATGCTGATGCCGCGCACGGCCAGCACCTGGGAGATGTCGCGCACGATACCCGGCCGGTCCTGCCCGACCAGTTCCACCTTCAGGGTCTGGCTGGTCTGGTCGGTTGCGTGGTTCCCGGTCTTGGTCATGGAAATGCGCAGGCCGACGGCTTCCAGTTTCTGTAGCGAGGCGGTGAGAGCGTCGACATTTTCGACGGGGACCTGCAGGTGAACGATACCGGCGAAGTGTCCGGCCAGGGCGGCCATGCGGCTTTCCGCCCAATTGGCGCCATGGGCAGTGGTTTTTTCCGACAGCAGGTTGACCAGGCCAGGCTTGTCGGGACCGACGACGGTGATGATGAACGAGGTGTTCATGGGACGTGCTCCTCCTTTTTATGCGTTATGTGGAGGCCGGCAACGGAAACTGGCGGAGGAGCGGCAGCATCACCGGGGGATGGCTGCCGCCCGCTGGGCGGAATTTCCTGGCCGGTTCCAGATTTGCATCTCTTTCAATGTAAACGACCGACCACGGGATGTGCGATGCCGACTGTTTGCACGAATGGCCGAAGGCCCGTGCGCGATCGTCTTTGCCTGCACGACTCCCACCCTTCTTTTCGGAAGGGCGTGTGGCACCGGGGAGCGAGTGGGTCTGACCGGGGTGGTCGTCCTGTGTTCCCCTCCTGTTTTGCGGGATTCGTCGGTGCTGTTCAGTCGTCCAGTTTCAGGTCGAAGCTGAAGTCCACACCTTCGCCGGCACGCGGTGTCGCTTCGGTGGCCGCCGGGCGGACGATGCCGGAGACGCGCGATTCCTCGAGCTTCTGGTGGGCCTTGGCGTCGTTGTGAATTTTCCAGCTCAGGTTGGTAGGCGAATCCGCATTGGCCAGCGCCTCGTCGAGCGTGATCTTGCCGTCCGCGTACAGCTCGAACAACGACTGTTCGAAGGTCTGGCTGCCTTCGGTCACGCTGCTTTCCATCGCCTCGCGGATCTGGTCGATCTCGCCAGCCCGGATCAGCTCGGCCACCCGGTTGGTGTTGAGCAGCACTTCGACCGCCGGCACCAGCTTGCCGTCCATGCCGCGGATCAGGCGCTGCGAAATCACCGCCTTCAGCGCTACCGACAGGTCCATCAGCAGCGCATCCCGTGCATCGTGCGGGAAGAAGCTGATGATGCGCGACAGCATGTGGTAGCTGTTGTTGGCATGCAGGGTGGACAGGATCAGGTGGCCGGCCTGCGCGTAGTTGATGGCGTGCTGAATGGTCTCGCGATCACGGGTTTCGCCGATCATCAGCACGTCCGGCGCCTCCCGCATCGCATTCTTCAGCGCGTGGGTGTAGCTCAGCGTGTCGATGCCGATCTCGCGCTGGTTGACGATGGATTTGCGATGCTGGAACACGTACTCGATCGGGTCTTCCACCGTCAGGATATGGCCGGTGCGGGTACGGCTGCGGTGCTCGATCATCGAGGCCAGCGTGGTCGACTTGCCGCTGCCGCTGGCGCCGACCACCAGCACGATGCCGCGCTTCTGCATGATCAGTTGTTCGAGGATCGGCGGCAGGTTCAAATCGGCAATGCCGGGGGCTTCGTCACGGATGAAGCGGATCACCAGCGCCACGTCGCCGCGCTGGCGGAAGATGTTGACGCGGAAGTTGCCCAGCCCCTCGACCGGATAGCCAAAGTTCATCTCCATTTCTTCCTCGAAATGGGCGATGCGCGAGGCATCCATCAGCTTGTAGGCGATGCGCTTGATCTGGTCGCCGGTCAGGATCTGCTGGTTGGCCGGGTGGGTGACACCGTCGATCTTGATGTTGACCGGCGCGCCCGCCGAGAAGAACAGGTCGGAGGCCTGGCGTTCGGCCATCAGCTTGAGCAGCGGGGTAATGTCCATGACAGAGTCCTCTAGGTTCTATTGACTCTAGCATAGCGCGGTCCGGCCCCGTCTAGACGGGTTAGAATCACTGCATTGCAACAAAGGACCAAGCGATGGGACACCGCCTTTCCCGCATCACCACCCGTACCGGCGACGACGGCACCACCGGCCTCGGCGATGGCAGCCGCGTGCCCAAGACCCACGCCCGCATCGCGGCACTGGGCGACGTGGACGAGCTGAACAGCTTCGTCGGCGTGTTGCTGACTGCGGAGATGCCGGAACCGGTCCGGGCCTTGATGCTGGAGGTGCAGCAGGACCTGTTCGACCTGGGTGGTGAACTGGCGGTACCTGGTTGGCAAGCACTGACCGACGCCCACCTGGCCCGGCTGGACGAGGCGATTGCCGGCTGGAATGCCGATCTGCCGCCGCTGAAGGAATTCATTCTGCCTGGCGGATCGTCCGCTGCAGCTCATGCACATGTGGTTCGTGCCGTCTGCCGCCGGGCCGAGCGTAGCGTGGTGGCCTTGGCCGAGACCGGCACCCCACCGACGCTGGCGGCCCGCTATTTGAACCGCCTGTCCGACCTGATGTTTATCCTCTGCCGGGCGCTGAACCGGGCGGCCGGCGTGCCAGACGTACTGTGGCAGCCGGACCGCAACAAGAGCCAGGCCGATGCTTGAGTCGCTCACCGTCCTGCTGGTCTGCCAGTTGATCGGCGAGGGGGCGGTACACCTGCTGCATCTGCCGCTGCCTGGACCGGTACTGGGCATGTTGCTGCTGTTGCTCGCTTTTGCGCTGCGGCCAGCGCTGGTCGGGCTGCTGCAGGAAACCACGCAAACGCTGCTGCGGCACCTGTCGCTGCTGTTCGTCCCCGCCGGGGTTGGCATCCTGGCCCACCTGGCCCGGCTGCGCAGTGATCTGTTGCCGATCGTGACAGCCCTGCTGGTCAGTACCTTACTGACCATCGGCGTGACGGCCTTCACCTTCGTGTGGCTGGAGCGCTGGCGTCAGCGCCGGGGAGGGTGACCATGCCGCCGCTGTCCGATCTGTGGGTCTATCTTGCCGCACTACCGCTATGGTGGCTGGCTGCGACGCTGACGGCCTATCTGCTGGCGGGCTGGATCTATCGCCGCAGCGGTCTGGCGCCGTGGTGCAATCCGGTCGCCATCGCGGTCATCCTGCTGGCGATCGTGCTGACGCTGACCGATACCAGCTATCACACCTACTTCTCCGGGGCGCAGTTCGTGCACTTCCTGCTGGGGCCGGCGACAGTGGCGCTGGCGGTGCCGCTGTACACCCAGCGGGCGAGGGTGAGGGCCAGCTGGCTGCCGCTAGCCGGGGCGCTGCTGGCGGGGTCGACGACGGCCGTGTTGTCCGCAGTGGGCATCGCGCGGCTGCTGGGTGCGTCGACGGCCACCGTGCTGTCCATGGCGCCGAAATCCGCAACCTCGCCGATTGCGATGGCGGTGTCGGAACGGCTGGGCGGATTGCCGTCACTGACCGCTGCACTGGTGATAGGCACCGGCATCATCGGGGCAGTGTTCGGCCCTTGGCTGCTGCGGTATTTGCGGATTCGTGACGCCGCTGCGGGTGGGGTGGCGATGGGGGTGGCGGCGCACGGCGTGGGAACGGCACGCGCCTTCCAGGAGAGCGAGGAAATGGGGGCCTTCTCGGGGCTGGCCATGGCGCTCAACGGGGCGGTCACCGCGTTGATCGTGCCGCCGCTGATGCATCTGATGGGCTTGTTCTGACCATTCCGGCCGGGCCGCGCAGCGTTTGCGGGTTCGTGGCCGGCCGGCTTCGGGTAAAGTAGGGTTTATGGCTGTTTACGATTTTCATTGTCATTCCACCGTTTCCGACGGCACCTTGCCGCCGGGCGAGGTGGTGCGCCGTGCCGCTGAACGGGGCGTTAAGGTGCTGGCGCTGACCGACCATGATGAGCTCGGCGGGTTGGCGGAAGCGGCGGCGGTTGCGTCGGAAGTCGGCATCCGCTTCGTCAACGGGGTCGAAGTCTCGGTGAACTGGGGGCGGCATACGCTGCATATTGTCGGGCTGGGCATCGACCCGACCTGCGCCGTGCTGGCAGAAGGGCTGGCCCGCATCCGTGGCGGCCGGTTGGACCGGGCGCGCAAGATGGCCGACAGTCTCGCCAAGGCCGGCATCGAGGGTGCGCTGGAAGGCTCGCTGCCCTATGCCGACAATCCGGACATGATCGGCCGTGCGCACTTCGGCCGCTTCCTGGTCGACAAGGGCTACGCCAAGAACCTGCAGCAGGTGTTCAAGCGTTACCTGACGCCCGGGAAGCCTGGCTACGTGGCGCACGAATGGGCGACGCTGACCGAAGCCATCGAATGGATCCATGCCGCTGGCGGGCTGGCAGTGATCGCCCACCCCGGCCGCTACGACATGGGTCGCAAGACCTTGCGTGAGCTGGTGGAGATCTTCCAGCGGCTGGGTGGGGATGGCATTGAGGTCGCTACCAGCAACCACACCACCGACCAGATGGCCGGCTTTGCCCGCTGGGCAGAGCAGCTGGGGCTGTATGCCTCGCAGGGTTCGGACTTCCACGGCACGGGCCACTACGGCGATCTGGGGCTGATCCAGGAGATGCCGTCCTACGTGACGCCGATCTGGCAGCCGTTGGGCGTGACCTTGCCGCAGGATGTTGTCACACCGGATTTGCTAAACTAGCCGACTTCCCATCCCGAGCGGCCGCCAGCGCGCATGTCCCAGTTCTTCCGGATCCACCCAGAAAACCCCCAGCTCCGCCTTGTCCGCCAGGCGGTGGAAATCATTCGCGGCGGCGGCGTGGTGGTCTACCCGACCGACTCCTGTTACGCGCTGGGCTGCGGCTTGGGCGACAAGGATGCGGTGGAGCGTATCCGCCGCATCCGCGAGCTGGACGAGCGCCACCACTTCACCCTGGTCTGCCGCGATCTGTCGGACGTCGCCACCTACGCCAAGGTGGACAACCGCCAGTACCGCCTGCTGAAGTCCATCACCCCGGGCGGCTACACCGTGTTGCTGGAAGCCACCAAGGAAGTGCCCAAGCGCCTGTGGCACCCCAAGAAGAGCACCATCGGTATCCGCGTGCCCGATCACCCGGTGACGCTGGCGTTGCTCGAAGAACTTGGCGAGCCGCTGCTGTCGGTCACGCTGCTGCTGCCGGGCGAAGCCGATCCACCCTTCGATCCCTACGAAATTCGTACCGCCCTCGAACATCAGGTGGACCTGGTCATCGATGGCGGCTATTGCGGGATGGAACCGACCACCGTGGTCGACCTGTCCACCGACCAACCGGAACTGATCCGGAAGGGCACCGGGCCGTTGGCGCCGCTGGGCCTGACTGACGAGGAATGACGTGGACGACCAGAGCATCATCACCGCCATCACGCTGTATGCCTTGCCCATCGTCCTGGCCATCACGCTGCATGAAGCCGCCCACGGCTTCGTCGCCATGCGCTTGGGGGATCGTACCGCCTGGATGCTGGGCCGGGTGACGATCAACCCGCTCAAGCATATCGACCCGGTGGGCACCGTACTGCTGCCCATCCTCTTCCTGTTGTTGCCGGGTGGCATGATGTTCGGCTGGGCCAAGCCGGTGCCGATCAATGTGGCGGCCCTGCGCCGCCCCAAGCAGGACATGCTGTGGGTGGCGTTTGCCGGCCCGGCTGCCAATCTGCTGATGATGCTGGGCTGGGGACTGCTGATGAAGCTGAGCATCAGCCTGCAGGGCACCTACTATGGTGAACCCTTGTATTTGATGGCCCGCATGGGCGTTGCATCGAACATGATGCTGGCTGCGTTCAACCTGCTGCCGTTGCCTCCGCTGGATGGCGGACGCATCCTGGTCAGCCTGTTGCCCCACCCCTGGGATGCTAAACTCGCCCGCATCGAGCCTTTCGGCTTTTTCATCCTGATCGGTTTGATGATGACCGGGATGCTGTACTTTTTCGTTAATCCGATCCTACAGTTGATTTCGTACTTGTTGCATCTGGTCGTCTAACGCAGCCGTCTAGGCCTGCAAACAACAAGTTTCGCCGTCCGCAAAGAAGGGAATCCGTCACACCATGTTCACCGACCGCATCCTCTCGGGCATGCGCCCGACCGGTAGCCTGCACCTCGGTCACTATCACGGCGTCTTGAAGAACTGGGTCAAGCTGCAAAGCGAGCACGAGTGCTTCTTCATGGTGGCCGACTGGCACGCGCTGACCACCAACTACGACAACGTGCAGATCATCGAGGAAAGCGTCTGGGACATGGTGATCGACTGGCTGGCGGCCGGGGTCGACCCGTCGCAGTCCACGCTGTTCATCCAGTCGCGGGTGCCGGAGCATGCCGAGCTGCATCTGCTGCTGTCGATGATCACGCCGAATGGCTGGCTGGAGCGGATGCCGACCTATAAGGATCAGCAGGAAAAGCTCAGCCACAAGGACCTGAACACCTACGGCTTCCTGGGCTACCCGCTGCTGCAGAGCGCTGACATCCTGGTCTATCGCGCCAACATGGTGCCGGTGGGCGAGGATCAGGTGCCCCACATCGAGTTCACCCGCGAGATCGCGCGTCGCTTCAACCATATCTATGGCAAAGAGCCGGGCTACCAGGAAAAGGCCGAGTCCGCGATCAAGAAGCTGGGCGGCAAGAAGAGCAAGCTCTACGACGAGCTGCGCACCCGCTACCAGCAGGAAGGCGACGATGAGGCGCTGGAAGCCGGTCGCGCGCTGCTGGAAGATGCCCAGAACCTGTCGATGGGCGATCGGGAGCGCCTGTACGGCTATCTGGAAGGCGGCGGCAAGATGATCCTGCCGGAATCGCAGCCATTGCTGACCGAAGCTTCCAAGATGCCGGGGCTCGACGGGCAGAAGATGTCCAAGAGCTACAACAACACCATCACGTTGCGTGAGTCGGCGGATTCGGTGACCAAGAAGGTCCGCCAGATGCCGACCGATCCGGCGCGCATTCGCCGCACCGATCCGGGCGACCCGGACAAGTGCCCGGTGTGGCAGCTGCATCAGGTCTACTCGAATGATGAGGTGAAGAGCTGGGTGCAGCAGGGCTGTCGCAGTGCCGGCATCGGTTGCCTGGACTGCAAGCAGCCGGTGATCGACGGCGTGCTGGCCGAGCAGAAGCCGATGCAGGAGCGGGCCCAGATGTATCTGGAAGACCCGACCCTGGTCCGCAACATCATCGCCGACGGCTGTGAAAAGGCCCGCAAGGAAGCGCAGGACACCATGCGCGACGTGCGCGAGGCGATGGGGCTGCTGTACACCTGAGCCATGGCCGGATTGCTGTTGCGACGTACCGGGCCTGCCGACTGGCGGGCCGCCATCGGCATCCACCGCGAGGCCTTCGGTGGCGAGCAGGAAGCGCGCATCGCCGAATTGCTGTTTCTGGAAGGTGAGGCGGTGGTCTCGCTGCTGGCTTTGCAGGATGGTGAGCCGGCGGGGCATGTCGTGTTGTCGCCGGTCAGTATCGACGGCCGTCCGACGTCTTGGCTGGGCCTTGGCCCGGTTGCCGTGCGGTCAACCCTGCAGCGACAGGGTATAGGTACTGCGCTGGTCAGCGAAGCATTGCAGACTGCTGCCGCTGAACGGGCGGGCGGCGTGGTGGTGCTGGGTGATCCGGCCTTCTACGGCCGGTTCGGTTTTGCCCCGGCATCGCAGTTCGGGCTTTCCTGTACCTACGATGCGCCGGCTGAGGCGTTCATGGCGTTGCAGCTTAATGCGCTGCCGCCAGCGGGCGTGGTGCGCTATGCCCGTGCGTTTGCCGAAGCCGGTTGTTGATAGCGGCTACGTTTCTGCTTGGCGCCGAAGCACGCTGTACTGCCGGGAACGGGTAGCCCGGATACAGCGACGCGGCATTCGGGACGACGTCTCTCGTGCCACCAACCGGCCGCATTGGGCCCCGCGTTTGGCCACTTGCATCGCATCTTATTTCGGAAAACACGGCAATGACTGCTGACCACAATCCGTACCAGCCGCCGGCCGCCGTTGTGGCAGATCCGCAGCAAGACGCCGGCGTGGACCTGGTCCAGTTGGCCAAGTGGGAACGCCGCATGATCTGGACGGCCTTGGGCAGCTATGCGTCGGCCATTCCGTTGGGTATCTGGCTCGGTCTGAGTGGTGGGGATGTCGCGGCCAAGATGGGCATATTGGCGGGGGCATTCCTGATCGTCACGGGTTTCAATCTCTATTTCGCCTACCAGACCGTCAAGACCCTGGGATACCGCTATCCTTGGCTATGGCCGGTCGGCATCGTGGCGCTGGGTGCCCTCGGCAACGTGGTGCACATGCAGTGGCTGGGGCTGATTGCCTACATCGCGGTGTCTGGCGGCGCAAAAGCCAGCTACCGGCAGGCAGGGTACCGGATTACACTGGCTGGCAAACTGGTGCCCCTCAAGACGGCTCCAGTGAAACCCTGACCTGGGACGGCGCGCGCAATGAGCGATCACAACCCGTATCGGGCACCAGCCAGCCTGGTGGATGATGTTTTGGTCTCCGATGTTTCGCGGGAGGCGCTGGAGACGCTGACCAAGTGGCATGGCCGCATGATGTGGTCGTTCCTGCTGGCGGTCTTCGGCGTGTTCCTCATCGTCGGCGTCATCGCGGCGGCGCATTCCGCCGGGGCTGCCGGCCGATGGTCCACGTTGTTGTTCGTGCTGTTGTTGCCGGTAAACTTCTACAACATGTACGCCATGTACCGGGTGTTCAAAGCCTCGGAATCCTCGGTGCCCTGGCTGTGGCCGATTGCCGGTTTCCTGGTTGGGTTGTTGATTGGCCTGGCCTACCTGATTGCATTGGGGGTGGCGGATGGTCGTGCGCGCAAGTACCTCAAGAAGCAGGGCTTCAAGCTCGGCTTCCTGGGGGGCCTGAAACCGCTACCGCGCTGAGCCGGCGTGAATCAGCTTGCCTTCCCGACACCCGTGGATGTGCCGTTGGCGCATGTCCTGGGGGAGCCGTTTACCGAACTGCCAACCGACCTGTACATCCCGCCCGATGCGCTGCGGGTGTTCCTGGATGCGTTTGAAGGCCCGCTGGATCTCTTGCTCTACCTGATTCGCAAGCAGAACCTGGATGTGCTGGACATCCCCATGGCTAAGGTGACGGAGCAATATCTCAGCTACGTCGAGGCCATGCGGATCCAGAATCTGGAACTGGCCGCCGACTACCTGCTGATGGCGGCGCTGCTGATCGAGATCAAGTCCCGCCTGTTACTGCCCCGGCCGACCGTGGTGGACGATTCGGGCGACTACGATGATGACCCACGCGCCGCCCTTGTCCGCCGGCTGCTGGAATACGAACGCATCAAGGCAGCGGCGCTGCGGCTGGATGCGCTGCCGGTGGCGGAGCGCGATTTCGACTGGGTGGAGGTCTGGGTTGATCGGATGGCGGTCGAGCGCCTACCCGAAGTACGGCCGGAAGACCTGCTCGAGGCGTGGCGTTACATGCTTCGCCGGGCCAAGCTGAATACCCATCACAAAGTGACCAAGGAAGGCCTGTCGGTGCGCGAGCGCATGTCGGCTGTGCTCAAGCGGTTGAATCGGGATGCCTACACGCCTTTCATCGAGCTGTTCGACCCTGCCGGTGGGCCGCCGGAACTGGTTGTGACCTTCCTGGCCATCCTGGAACTGGCGAAGGAAGGGTTGCTCGCCATTTCGCAGGGTGAGCCCTATCAGCCGATCTACGCGCGGCTGGCCTGAACGCCCCGTTCGCAACCGAACTCGCTACACTGTGCAGATGGCCAAATCGACTCCTGCGCCCGATCCGCTCCGCCCTGTCCGCCTGGCGTTGGAAACCATACTGCTCGCCAGCAGCGAGCCGCTGACGGTTGCGCAACTGCGCACGGCCTTGGGCGAGGAGTGGGACAGCGACCTGATCCGTCGCCTGCTGGCCGAGCTGCGGATCGAATGGGAGGACCGTGGTATCGAGCTGGTGCAGCTGGCCAGCGGCTGGCGCTTTCGCACCCGGCCGGCCTTCCAGCACTATCTGGACCGATTGTCGCCGGAGAAGCCGCCGCGCTATTCCCGAGCGGTGCTGGAAACCCTGGCGGTGATCGCCTATCACCAGCCGGTGACCCGCGGCGATATCGAGGAAATCCGCGGGGTGCAGGTCGCCAGTACCATCGTGCAGACGCTGACGGCGCGCGGCTGGATCGAGACGATCGGCCATCGCGAAGTGCCGGGGCGGCCATCGCTGCTGGGCACCACCAAGAAGTTTCTGGACGACCTCAACCTGAGAAGTCTGTCAGAATTGCCGCCGCTCGAGGATATCGAGCGGTTGATGAGTCAGGAAAGTTTACCGAATGTCTAAGCAAAACAAGTCCCAGGGCGCACGCCAGCCGGTCCGCGTCACCGGCGGTGCCCGCCAGCAGCGCGAAAACGCGCCGGCGTCCTCTTCCCCCAAGGGACGTACTTCGTCCTCCGGCCCGGCCGGCAAGCCGTATGGCGGCGCAAAGGGGACCGGTCGCCCGCAAGGCGCAAAGCCTTTCGAGGGCAAACCGTTCGAAGGCAAATCCACCGATGGCCCGCGCGGTCGAGGCCGGAGCCAGGATGCCGCTGCGGGTGACCGCCCGGCTGGCGCCCGTGGTGGCCGTTCCGCGACGTCCGAAGGTGGTTTCCCGTCTCGTAAGCCGCAGGGGGAGGGCGCCCGTGGCAAATCCGTTGCTGGCAAACCGGTCGCCGGTAAGCCCGCTGCCGGCAAGCCGGCTCGCGAGCCGCGTGTCCGGGAAGAACCGCCGACCCGCACGCCGCCGCGCCGCGAACGTTCCGAAGACATCGAAATCCTCGGCAGGCATGCGCCGCAGCTGCGCGCCAAGACCGAGCAGAACAAGGACAAGGCCCGCCGCGTCCGCCTGGACAAGCCGGAGAGCAAGACGCAGAAGCGCGTGGTGAAGCCGCGCGTCGAACTGCCGGTCGAGCCGATGCGCCTGCAGAAGGCCTTGGCGCAGAGCGGCCTCGGTTCCCGCCGCGACATGGACTCGGTGATCGAGGAAGGCCGGGTAGAGGTCAACGGCAAGCCGGCCACGCCGGGCACCCGGGTCGGCCCGGACGACCGGGTGACGCTGGACGGCAAGATGGTGCGGCTGCGTTTCTCGGCCCGCCTGCCGCGCGTGCTGATGTACCACAAGCAGGAAGGCGAGATCGTCACCCGTGACGACCCGGAAGGCCGCACCACCGTGTTCGACCGCCTGCCGCGTGTACAGGGCAGCTTCTGGACCGTGGTCGGGCGGCTGGACGTGAACACCAGCGGTCTGCTGCTGTTCACCACCTCCGGCGATCTGGCCAACCACCTGATGCATCCGCGTTTTGAAGTTGAGCGCGAATACGCGGTGCGGGTGATGGGCGAGCTGACCAAGGAGCAGATGCAGGAACTGAAGAAGGGCGTGCAGCTGGAGGACGGTCCGGCGCGCTTCGAAGTGATCGAGCCGCAGGGCGGCGAAAACCTCAACCACTGGTACCGCGTGGTGCTGAAGGAAGGCCGCAACCGTGAAGTGCGGCGGATGTTCGAGCATTTCGACCTGACCGTCAGTCGCCTGATCCGGGTGCGCTTCGGCCCCTTGTCGCTGCCGGCCCGCCTGAAGCGCGGTACTTGGAGCGAGTTGTCCGACGACGACGTGCAGGCAGTGATGAAATGGGCCGGCCTGCTGAGCTGACCGGCTCGCTTCCGCACCGATGACCGACGCGCCGCCGCCGCTGACGCCCGCCCAGTTGCAGGAAGCCTTCCTGCAGTTCACGCAGGCGTCGGCCCAGCTCACCAGCCAGTTCGAATCGCTGCAGCAGCAGGTCCAGCATCTGACGCAGGAGTTGGCGACCAGCAATGCCCGCCTGCAGGCGGAGCTGATGGACAAGGCCGCCCTGGCGCGCCGTGTATCGGTGCTGCTGGCGGCGCTGCCGGCCGGTGTGCTGGAAGTCGACGCAAGCGGCGTGATTACCGCCGCCAATTCGGTGGCGGAACAGCAGTTCGGCGCGGACCTGCCGGGCCGTTCCTGGCTGGACCTGGCGCTGCGCCACCTGCGGCAGACGGTGACGCCGCATGAGTGGGACTGGCTGGACGACCAGGGGCGCGTGCGTGGTCGCTTGGCCATTGGCGAAAGTCTGCTGAGTGACGGCGGCCGCATCCTGCTGGTATCGGACGTGACCGATGCCCACCAGATGCAGCACGCGCTGGAGCAGCACAAGAAGCTGGCCGCCATGGGCGAGATGGCGGCCGGACTGGCGCACCAGTTGCGCACCCCGCTCGCCACCGCGCTGCTCTATACCTCCCACCTGACCAAGCCGGCGTTGCCGGATGCCCAGCGACTGCGCTTCGCGGAGAAGGCGCAGGAGCGCTTGCGTCATCTGGAAGGGCTGGTTGGCGACATGCTGCTGTTCGTGCGGGGCGACACGGCGGAGCGGGAGCGGATTCCGTTGGTGGCGTTGATCGAAGACGCGCTGGCATCGGTTCAGGCGCATGCCGAGCAGCGGGCGGTCATCCTCCATGCGCCGGCTGATGTCGAGGGCTGGGTGCAGGGGAGTCGTCCCGCCTTGATCGGTGCGTTGTCCAATCTGCTCGACAATGCGGTGGGGTTCACACCGCAAGAGGGCGTGGTGGAGCTGCTGGTTTCGCAGGCGGACGGCCAAGTGGCGCTGAGTGTGGTCGACCAAGGGCCGGGGATTCCGCCTGAATTGCGGGAGCGGGTGTTCGAGCCGTTCTTTACCTTGCGCACCGAAGGTACTGGGCTGGGGTTGGCGATCGTGCAGAGCGTTGCTCGGGTCCATGGTGGGAGCGTTGAGCTGGAGTCGGTGGCGGGACAGGGGAGCTGTTTTACGCTTCGGTTGCCGCTGGTCTGACACGGGTCATACCCACTGACTTTCCGCCTGACTGTCCGCAAAGCATGCCGGTACAGATACCGGATCGCCTGCCAAGTTGTACCGGGCCTGTTTCACCGCCCGCCGCCACAATCCTCCTGACCATCCCGTTTCTCCCGTCAGGAGTCCTCCATGTTTTCCGAACGCATCTCCCGCCTGTCCGGCTCGCTGATCCGGGAAATCCTCGCCGTCGCCCAACGGCCGGAGGTGATCTCGTTCGCGGGTGGGCTGCCGGCGGCCGATGCGATGCCGGAGCTGGATTTCTCCGGGTTTCCGCCCGCGCTGCGGCAGTATGGCCCGTCGGAAGGCGAGCCCTTCCTGCGCGAGGCGATTGCCGCGCAGGTGAATGCGCTGGGCCGGCCTTGCTCGCCGGAGCAAGTCCTCGTGTTGTCCGGTTCGCAGCAGGGCATCGACCTGGTGGCCAAGCTGTTCGTCGACCCTGGTACGCCGGTGCTGGTGGAGGCGCCGACCTACCTGGCGGCTGCACAAGTGCTGACGCTGTTCGGCGCCCGTTATTCCTCGCTGACCCTGCAAGCCGACGGCCCGGATGTGTCGCAGCTGGATGCCCAGCTGGAGCGGGACAAGCCGGCTTTCGGCTACCTGATTCCGACCTTCCAGAACCCGGCCGGCACCTGTTATTCCAGCGACAAGCGCCGTGCGGTGGCCGATGCCTTCGCCCGCCACAAGATCACGCTGGTCGAGGACGAGCCCTACCGCGACCTGGTCTATGACCCGGTCGATCGCACGCCCATTGTCTCCTACCTGCCGGAAGGCGCGTCCTGGGTCTACCTCGGTACCTTCTCCAAGACCATGGCGCCTGGCCTGCGGGTAGCCTACCTGGTGTGCAGCCCGGACCTGTTCCCCTATCTGCTGAAGCTGCGCCAGGCGGGCGACCTGCATACCAACCGGGTCGGCCAGTGGGTGATCCACAAGCTGCTGACCAATGGCGGCTACGACGCCCACATGGAACGGCTGCGGGCCTACTACAAGACCAAGCGCGACGCGATGGAGTCTGCGCTGGAAACCCACTTCGGCGACATCGCTACCTGGGTGAAACCGGCCGGCGGGCTGTTCTTCTGGATCCGCCTGAACGAACGCCGCCGCATGCTCGACCTGTTGCCCAAGGCGCTGGAGCGCAATGTGGCCTTCATGCCGGGTGAGCCGTTTTACGCGCAGAAGGTGGAGGCGACCGGCGAATTCCGCCTGAACTTCAGCCATGCTTCTGAGGACAAGATCGACGAAGGCTTGCGTATCCTGCGCGAGGTGATCGGCTGATCTGCCCACAGTCGGCAGGTCATTGCGCCTGCCGGCGAGTGGCGCTGTACCGCTATAATGGAGGGCTATTCTCCGTCGAGCACACCATGAAACGCAGCCGCTTCAGCAACCGTTCCCGCCTGTCCCGCGATGCCGAGGAGTTGACTTGGCTGGCCGCCGCCCTGGCGGAATCCGCCAGCCGGCCCGAGGATGCCGCCTGGGAGAAGCTGCTGGACCAGCGCGTGGTCGATTGCCTGACCGAAGGTGACGATGCCACCCTCAACCAGGCGCTGGATTGGCTGTACGACCGCAATCTGGAGGCCTACGACGGGCTGGCCGACGTGGTCGAGGCCTGCGCCACGCAGACCACCGTTGATATCCAGAAGAAGCCGCACCACCTGGTGATGTTCCTGGTGCCGGTGCTGGCCTGGTCGCGCTACCGGGTGCCGGACAGCACGCTGTCCGCCTCGACGCTGGATGCGCTGCGGGCGCAGTTGCATGGTCATGTGTTTGCCGGAGAAACCCGCGTCGTGCTGGCGGACCGGTTGCTGTCGCCGGACCAGATGCCGCGCAATTACGTGGAAACCTGGCAGTTCACGCAGAAATTCAAGGATCTGGCCACCCGCTCGCGCGACTGGAATATGGATTCCGCGACGCTCGCCGCGACCCAGACCTTCCTTGCCGATCCGCGCTACATCCTGGGCGCGGTGCTGGTGCCGCAGGGCATGCCGCTGTACCGCTGGCAAGAGGCCGCCGGCGACCCGCAGGCCAAGAACGCTGCGCTGACCGGCTGGCGCCAACAGGGTGGCGGTGTGGTGCTGCCGCTGCTGCCCGGCTGCGGCGTGGAGCTGCAACGGCCGGACGCCTTCTACAGCGCTTGGCGGCAGAGTGACAAGTCGGCCCGGCCGTTCTCGATGCGCGCGGCGGTGGATTTCCTGTCGCTGTCGCTGGATGTGCCTGCTGCTGGCTTGCGCGCCATCGTGGCACCGTTCCACGACAAGGAGCTGGAGGAATACCGCATCGGCTTCACCCGCAAAGAAAGCGACCAAGTGGTCTATGGCGTGGTCTGGCCGCTGCTCGGCAGCGAGAACGACCAGTCCGGCCTGGTGAACGACATCGAATCCGTGCTGAAGGACAGCGGCCTGACCGACATCCTGCAGCTCGACACGGCGTTTCCGCTGGAATATTGCGACGATTGCGGCAGCCCGCTTTACCCCGATCCGAACGGGATCCCGGTGCATGCCGAGATGCCGGAAGAAGAAGGTCCCACTCAGGCTCACCTGCACTGAGGGTTTGTGAAAAATTGAACAGCGTGGCTCGATTCTGGTCTTGAGTTGGCTGCTTGCTGGATGGTTTATGTAGTCTAGTTTGGCTATTGAAGCCAATGTTGGCTCGAATCGTTCGCTGTTCATTTTTGCACGGGCATGGAGCAGGTATCCGGGCGGACCGGTTTGATTCCCCTTCAGCCAGGAGAACCGCATGCTGTCCGTTTCGACCCTCGCCCCG
>CBIHQA010000018.1:0-19135 GCA_966211475.1 uncultured Neisseriales bacterium | reverse complement strand
GCTACCACTTTCCATCGCACGAAACTGGCGACCCGATTCACAGCGACCCTACCGTGCAGTGGGATTTCAACGGCCCATTTCCGTAGCAGGTGCCGGGCAGTGATCTTGCGATTGGCCCAACGTATGCGGGGCGGTAGCCGGGAAACGCTGTCCTCACCCTCCTGCCCCCTTCTCTTGGCATACAGCCGGGCGAGATAGAGGTCGAACAGAAACGGCATGGCAAGGATGTCCTGCACGCGGTTCCTGTGGGTCGGCCAGTGGGCCGGAAGATAGAAATCGCGATATGCCACGCGCAAGATGAACCACGCCAGCAGGGGCAGTCCTACCAGACTGCGCAGCAGCGTCGCCGTAATGCCATAGAGGGATTGCCGCGTCCGCTGACTCAGCAACTCCCGATATAACGCATCCAGGTCGCTACCCGTTCGCTGCAAGGTGAATCGTTCCAGCATCAGGCGACGTCCATTTGCGCCAAGCACAGCTGCCTGCGCCGGGTTAGCAAGCAGGCTATTGATACCACGAGCCAGATCCGCCGGATCAGAGGAACGTGTCAGCACGCCTGTTTTGCCATCCACCACGCAATCGACCATGCCGCCTACAGCGGTTGCCACCGTAGGCCGCGCCATCAGCAGGGATTCCACAACACCCCCGACGTTCTCATAGATGGCGGCCTGTACCGTGACGTCTGCGCTGCAGAGAATACGGTTCACATCCGTACGGAAGCCGGTGAAGATGACACTCTCACCCAGGTTTTTCTGACGTACCCGGTCTTTCATCTCTTCCTGGTAAACCAGGCCTGCTTCCCCCCAGGCTCCGCCCACCAGCAACAGCTTGGCGTCAGGGAAGGTGGCAAGCACCATGGGCATGGCGTCGATCAGGTCCTCGAAAGCCTTGGTGTTTTTGCCCCGAACAACTTCCGGTGTCCAATCCCCGGCGGGCTGCCGTGGATAGAAGTACGCTACCTTGGCAATGACCGGAGTCGCCGCTGGCCAGCCGAACTCGCTGGCCAGATCGATCGGGGCAATATTAGCGGGGTCGTATCGGTGAGCATCGACGCCGTAGTAAATCAGCGCCAGTCGCTGCGGGTCTACGCCGTGTTGCCGGATGAGGTCATAGGTGTATTGGCAGGAGGCGACAAGCCGGCTTTCCATCCACCAGCTGAGCCGATCCATCCAGCGCGTTTTCGGCACGTCGAGGTGATAGGGTGACGGGTACATCGTCAGCCGAGCCGGCGTGCCCGCAAGCCATGCCGCAAAGCGCGTCGGCAAGGTCGCGAACAATAGATGGGACTGCACCACGTCAAACCGGTTTGCGCGAAAATAACGCGCCAGGCGCCATACCAGTGCAGGGATGCGCAGCACCGATGACGCGCTGTCCAGAAAGCAGAAGCCTGGCTCTACGTGGTAGGGGATGCCCTCATCCCTCAGCAGATCGATCAACGGGCCTTCGGCGCCGCTGACCACTGCGGTGACATCCCAGCCGTGATGGTCCCGCAGGCATCGCAACTGCTCTGCCATCCATCGGGCACCCGCACTGGTGGATACGACGTGGCATACGCGTGGCCGGCGGGTGCCAGCCACTACCCCTTCCTCCGTTTGTGAAGCACATAAGTAAATGAGATTTTTGGCCCGATTTTCGTGCTCATTCCACATAAGTGAATGAGACATTTCACACAAGATCGTGAGACGTCTCGTTACCCGCCTCTTACTTGGGCTCCATTGTAGTCCAACCACGCATTGCAGGTGCTCTGCCGGAGTTTGGAACTCGTTCATACGGACCAGAAGATCAGACGTCGATCGCAACTTGTTGTCGGATAGAAGGGGATATTGGGAACTTGATTCAGAGGCCAACGTGGGAAAGTGACGTTCGAGCAGGCGATGCTCATCGAAAGCTAGATTGATCGTCGCCGGTCATAACCTAACCATGAATGAAGCCGATGAAATTCGAAGACCTCAAGAGACAAGTCCCCGAAAACGTTGCTCTCACGCTGCAACTCCTTCTGAACCTGGCCCGTAGCGCCAACCCGCTGGGAGCGGGAAATGCGGGAAAACTCAACAAAGGATGGGGCTTCCTTGTTCTTGCTGCACTCATTTGCTCTGTTGTTCTGTTTATGGTCGCGGTTAGCTATGCCGATCCGTCGGAAGTATTTCGCTGGCTTGCCGACACCGCAAAGCCATTCCTCTCCCCGTTAGACCTTCGCTTCTTTTCCGGCCTGGCAGCAATCATTTTGAGTTGCACCCTGGTACTCTGGAGCGGCAGTTTCGCGCTAGCTCGGCTGGTGGAACGGAAGCCGACCCCTTACTCGTTCAAAGGGACGGTCGACCCATTCCCGTGGATTATCTTGTCCTGTACGGCCGCGTGTTGTCTGTTTTCCACAGTAAACCCGATGCTGGTCTCCGCCGCCATCGCGCTTTCCTTCTCGTGGCACCTCTATTTCAACGCTTGGCATGTGTTCTGGTCTGTCACGGTGTTGATGATCGTAGTTTCTTCCTACTGGGTAACCATGCGGCTGCGGAAAGCTGCTGTGCGTCGTAGGTCGACTCGAATTTTGATCGCTGCAACGGTCAGCGCATATTCGCTGCTGCTCCCTCTACTCGCATCTGCGTTGGCAAGCGAATTTCTCATCAAAGCTTCCAGCGCCCGGTACGAGCCTGTACTACAGTCACGCCGTCAGCCAGTCGTGGCGGAGCTCCAGCTTTGTGATTTTGCAGGGACGTCGGACTCGATACGCTGTGCCGTTTCCCTCCTGCCGGCTAACGGGCAGGACTATCAATTGATCGGTCCGTGGGAAAGCGGAGTGTTTGAGCCGCGCAATGGCGTAGCGATTTTTGACAAAGCTGGAAAATGGGCGGTAGTCGGACAACCAGAACGTCAGTTTCCGGTCGTTACACTGGAAGCTGGCAAGGAGCAGACGTTGGAGCTGACAGCCGGCATCGGTGATGCATGCCTGCTGTTGAAGAAGATTGAACATCTATATTCGGGGCAAAACCTCAGCGATGCGGCGTTTAATTTTACGGTACCAGGGCACGTTAACGGCATGATCGGGAACGGTGCATCACCACAGCGAGTTGCGGTTGGCCAAGTGTCTGTCCTCGATACCCTTCTACGAGGGAAGTGTACCCGGTCCAATCCGTAATCAAGACAACGCTAGGCCAGGTCAATTACTTTGGCTTCGGTCAGCACTTCTAGAGCCACGTCGTCATCACTGACGACGACCAGCGCAGCGGAAGAACCGACCGCCGCTTTGAGAAGCTCGCCCATGACCCAATGTGTTTCATGACGCTGAAGGCCCTCGCTGGGATTGGCTGCGACAATCAGTTTGGGGTTCTTCAACCGTGCCTGTGCAATTCCGAAGCAATAGCGCTGATACGGTCCCAGGGACAGCACGGGAGCATCGGCCACCGAGGCGAGCCCGACCTCTTCGATCAGCCGCTCACAGACCTGAATCTGTGTGGGCAGGTCGGCCAAATATAGCTGCAGCAGCAGCGCGTCTTTCACGTTCAGATTTGTCGGCGAAAGCGTTGGCGTCACCGTGGCGATGTGTCGGTCGCGAAAAGATGCCAACGCGATCAGTGTCAGGTCGGCGATGTTCCGACCGGCAATCTCCAGACTCCCTCCAGACGGACGAATATATCCACCCAGTACGTCGATCAGAGCATCACGAGCCAGATCCGGGCAACTTCTCACCAGCGCTGCCTGCCCAGGCGCCAAGGTTACATCGGGCAGCTGATGCTCACGCCACATGGCATCGAAGAACTTCAGTCCGGTTGTTTTCAGCATCGCCAGCCTGTCCTTTCCGCAACGGGCGTCGTGATGTTCGTTTTTGCTTGCCGGGACGGGCAGTCGAAATGGTTAGTCGGTCCGCCAGTGCAGTGCTTGAGCTTGGACCACATGCGCGAGCGAGGCGTCGGCCTCGTAACGTCGCCGCAGCCAATCGGCGTCGTTTACCAGCTTGTGGGTCTGGGTCAGCAATTCACGCAACGCCGATGCGCAGCCAAGCGATTCGGCGGTTGGTAGCAAGCGCGTCAGGGTTTCGGACAGGTCGTCCATCAGGGGCCGGGTCGTCCCCGCTTCCACATCGATGAAATTGGCCTCTAGGCCGAACCGGCATGCCTGAAACCGGTTATAGCTGTAGGGCAGATAGGTGTCGGGGTGAGGTTGGTACGCCGGGTGTTCCCGCAAATCTGCGACCAGCACCTGGGCCAAGGCGGCTAGACGGGCGGCCTGCCGCACGGTCAGCGGCGTGTCGCAGATCCGCAGTTCGATGGTGCCGTATTCGGGCTTGGGCCGGATGTCCCAGTAGAAGTCCTTCATGCTGCGCACCACGCCATACGCGACCATCTTGTCGACGTAGCGGCGAAACCCAGTCCAATCCGCTACCATCGGCATGGTGCCCGCCAGTGGGAACGCATTGACCGCGTTCAGCCGGGCGCTGGCGAACGCGGTGTCCACCGACTGGTAGAACGGCGAGGCGGCCGAGAGCGCAATGAAATGCGGGATATATCGCGACATCAGGTGCGTCATGCGAACTGCGTCGTTGCCGTCGCGGCAACCGATGTGGATGTGCTGGCCGAACACGGTGAACTGCTTGGCGAGATACCCGTACAGGCCCGACACCGCGAGATACCGCTGGTCCGGGTAGATGCGGCGGTCCTGCCACTGCTGGAAGGGGTGGGTGCCGCCCCCACAGACGCCCAGGTTGAGACGGTCGGCGGCCTCGACGACCGCATCGCGCAGGGTCAGCAGTTCGGCCAGCAAGCCTTCGTAGCCGTCGTGCACCGACGAATTGAGCTCGATCATGCTCTCGGTGATTTCCGGTTTGATCGCGCCTGGGTGCCGTTTACGGGCGAGCAATGCCAGCAGGTCGGGCGCCCCTCGGGTAAGGTTGTAGTCATGGCAGCTCAGTAGCTGCAATTCCAGTTCCACGCCGACCGTCAACGCTTCCGCGCCGTGGAAGTCGAGCATCTGATCGAGGTCGACACGCGCGTTCATGGCGTGACCTCCCGTCGCGCCGATTCACCCGCCCGCCGAAGCGCAAATTGCACCGCCGAGGGGCCGCCAAGCTCCAGGATGACCAGCGCAGACAGCACAATCGCCTGGAATTGGCTGCCGAGGTCCGGATACAGGGCGGTCGCGCTCTGCACCAGCAGTACGGTCAGCCCCGACATCGGTTGCAGGGCGATGCCCAACCACAAACCCTGGCGGAACGACAGTCCGTTGAAACGTGCCAGTAGCACGGGGGCCAGCAATTTGGCCGCTGCACGCACGACCAAAAATGCGATCACCCAGAGCGCAGTGGCCGGCCATGACCATATGTCGATGGTGGCGCCCAACTGCACCAGCAGGATCACCAGGAAGGGGCTAGTGTAGGGTTCCAGCCGCACACCGAGTGTTGCCTGACCCGAGGCCAAGTTGCGGCAAGCAAAGCCCATGGCAAGCGCAGCCAGCAGTGGCGGCACGTCAATCGTCGCTGCGCCTCCCACCGTGAGTGCGACCGCACCGAACAGCATCAGAGACGAAGGAAGCGGCTCGCGCCCCATCGATTGCAGCGCGCTCAACGCGACGACGCAAGATGCGCCCACGGCAGCCCCGAACGCAGCCGCCCCCAGCAAGCTCCACAGCGGCTTGCCGAGCGCCAGCTGCCAACTGACGCCGTGTTCCACATGGGCGGCGGCATAGAGCACCGCAGTGGCCACCAGAGCCAGAGTGTTGTTGCCGGCGGACAGCAACAGCGCCCGGTCGCTGACCTGGCCTTCCGCTTTCGACTCGGAAATCACCGGCAACAGGATGACGGGCGAGGTCGTCATGCCGATTGCGGCGATCAATCCGGCGGCGATGGTCGGCAATCCCAGCAGGATGAAGACCGCGAACAACGCGGCAAAGCTCAGCAGGCTCTCAATCAGCGAGGTCGCCAGCAGGGCCTTGCTGCGCCACAGCCACCGCATGTCCATCCGTCGGCCCACTTCGAACAGGATCAGGCCGACAGCAACATCGGCGAATACCCCGATCCGCTGCAACGGTTCGTCCGTCAGCCAGCCTGCGCCATGTGGCCCGACTAGCAAGCCGATCAACAGGTAACCGGTCAGCGTTGGCCAGCCGAACAGGTGTCGGCCGAGCCGCCCCGCCAACGTGGCGGTACACAGACAGATGCCGATAAAGATCAATGTGCTTTCATGCGTCAGCATGGGTGGCATGGCGCCCCTGTCACCAACGTTCCCCTTCCCTGTTTGCGATATTGTTTTGTACAAACATATTATAGGTATACCGCAAACCGGCGGGTCTAGGCCAGCCGTTGGACGGGTTAGGCAACGGGTCTTAGAGATCGGACAGAGGAGTCAGGCGGGCTTGGGGATCGACGCGCTGCATCAGGGTGAGCAGCGCGGATAGGTGCCGATTCAGCGCTTGAAGGTCGGCTTCAGGCATTTTCGACAGCGCATCGGGCAGCAGGCCTTGAAAGGGGCCCGGGGCGCGTGCCAGCACGGCTTGCCCTGCCTCGCTGAGACTCAGCTGTATGGCACGTTGATCGTCATTTGCTTTGATGCGGCGTACGTAACCCAACTCGACCAGTTTCTCGACAAGGTTGCTCGCGGTCGACTGGTGCACGGTCATCGATTTGGCGAGGCCGCTCAGCCGGATGTTCGGATTCGCCGCGATGCAGGAGAGCGCCCATAGTTGCGCGCCGCTCACGCCACAACGTTTCTCGACATCCTGGAAGTGCTTGCGCACCGACTGCATGATGACCCGGAATTGCTTGAGGACATCCTTTTCGAGGTCTGGGCGGGGCATCGGTGTGGGGAGCATGGAGACAGACGCACAGTGTAGCCGTAACGCTGCTAAAACGGGGCAGACCACTGCGTGGTTGACGTCATCTCGATGCATTCCGTCAAACATCGACCTGACCGAAATAGTTTTGCGCAAATGTTTGATGTGCTACATTCATTTCCGTCAGCCACGCGGATTGGACACCGATGTTGACCCTGCCGAAGGGCGTGGCGTTGTGCCACGCCCTTCTTTCTCTTTCTGCAAAGGTTTCCTGAGCATCAGGCAAGGGACCTTACCCCGCCTCCTTGTAACCGTCAGATTTTCCCCATCCCGACATGATCGCAGCCAAACAACTCTGGGTCCGGCTTTCCCGATGGAGCCATTGGCGGGTGTGGCAGGGACGGCTGGTGGTCTGGTGTGCCGCCGCGATCGCGGCGCTCACCATCGTAGTGTTTGCGCGCAGCGTGGATCTGGCCATTTCGTTATTTACCACCTGGCAACGTAGCCACCCCTTATTACCCTTCGTCTGGACCAGTCTCGGCGGGATGCTGCTTGCCTACCTCACGCGGCGGTTTTTCCAAGGGTCAGAGGGTAGCGGCATTCCCCAGGTGATCGCCGCGCTCAAGCTCAACGAAAACGCGCCCGGCATGCAGCGACTCGTGTCGTTGCGCATTGCCCTGGGCAAGGTGCTGCTCGGCACCCTGGCGCTCTTGTTCGGCTTTTCGAGCGGTCGCGAAGGCCCGTCGGTCCAGGTGGGGGCCAGCCTGATGTACGAATTCCGGCGCTGGCTGCCCAGGCGCTTTCCGGTGCATCCGCACCATCTGATCCTCGCGGGCGGCGCAGCGGGTATCGCAGCTGCGTTCAATACGCCGCTGGCCGGCATCGTTTTTGCCATCGAGGAGCTGGGCCGCAAGTTCGAAGAGCGGACCAATGGCGTGTTGCTGACCGCCATCATTCTGGCGGGGGCTATCGCGATCTCGCTGCAAGGCAACTACACCTACTTCGGGCGGCTGCAGGTCGGTACCGTGGGCGTCAATGTCTGGTTTCCCATCCTGCTGGTTGCAGTGTTGGGCGGTTTGCTCGGCGGTGGGTTCAGCCGCCTGATGCTGCTGGGCAGTGGCCCCTGGCCGGGCCGGGTTGGCCGCTGGAAAGCGGATCATCCGATCTTGTTTGCAGGCCTGTGCGGACTGATTGTCGCCGTGCTTGGTTATCTAACCAGCGGCGCAGCGCATGGCAGTGGCTATCTCGCCACCCGCGCCGCCCTCGAAGGCGACGCGCCGCTGCCGTTTCACTACGCGCTGGCCAAGATGGCGGCGACGCTGTGCTCCTACCTGGCGGGGATTCCTGGCGGGATTTTTGCGCCTTGCCTCGCTATCGGCGCCGGCATGGGGCAAGACCTGAGCATGCTCGGGCTGCCGAACGTCAGCCACGCGGCCTGGATGGCGCTTGGCATGGCCGCGTTTCTGGCCGGGGTAACCCAGGCGCCGATCACCTCCTTCGTGATCGTGATGGAGATGATCGACGGCCATGAAATGGTCGTCAGTCTGATCGCGGTGGCGTTTCTATCGAGCCTGCTCTCCAAGCTGCTCAGTCGGCCGGTGTACCACGTGTTGGCTCAGCGCTTTACTCAGCGCGTCAGCCAGATGAACCGTCCTGACTCTTCCTCACATGCCGCCGCCGTGACGGACGCCTCTTCCAACCTCTCTCCGCCTTCGTCATGACTCCGACTCCGATTGAATTGGCAGGCGCCGCACTGTTCGCTGTCGCACTACTACACACCTTCTCCACCAAGTATTTCGAACATCTTGCTCTATTGCGCCCCGCGCATGCCGGCGTATGGCACCTGCTGGGCGAGGTGGAGGTGGTATTCGGCTTCTGGGCGATGATTCTGCTGGTGGTCATTGCCTTACTCGAAGGTACAGAGGCAGCGATTTCCTACCTGGATGGTCGGGACTTCACCGAACCGATGTTCGTGTTTGCCATCATGGTGGTGGCCGGCACGCGCCCCATCCTGGAATTCGCGATGACGCTGGTCGGGTTGGTGGCCCGCCTGATTCCCTTGCGGCCCGGCGCCGCGTTCTACCTGGTCACCCTGACGCTGGTACCGTTGCTCGGGTCGGTGATCACGGAGCCGGCGGCGATGACGCTCGCAGCTATCATGCTGCGAGACCGCTACTACGCGCATCCCATCCCGACGACCTTGAAATACGCCACGCTCGGCGTGTTGTTCGTCAACGTCTCCATCGGCGGTACGCTGACCTCGTTTGCCGCGCCGCCCGTCCTCATGGTGGCCTCCAAATGGGGGGGGAGCAGCAGCTTCATGCTCGCGACCTTCGGCTGGAAGGCGGTGCTGGCGGTACTGGTCAATGCGATCGCCGCTACGCTGATCTTTCGGCGCGCGCTCTCGGCGATGGAGCAAGCCGATGTTTCACAGCGAGCGGCAATGCCGCTTGCCGTTACCGTCGTACACCTCGCGTTTCTCGGCGGCGTGGTCGCGTTTTCCCACCACCCGGCGGCATTCATGGGGCTGCTGCTGTTCTTCCTCGGCTTCGCCCATGCCTACCAACGGCACCAGGATCGGCTGATTCTGCGAGAAGGGTTGATAGTCGCCTTCTTTCTCGCCGGGCTGGTCGTGCTAGGCGGGCAGCAGAAGTGGTGGCTGCAGCAGCTGATGGTCGGCTTGGACGATTTGACGCTCTACGTCGGCACCACGGCGTTGACCGCCATCACGGACAATGCTGCCCTGACATACCTTGGCTCCCTGATCGACGGCGTCTCCGCCTCGTTCAAGTACGCGTTGGTGGCCGGTGCGGTGACCGGCGGCGGGCTCACCGTCATCGCCAATGCCCCGAACCCGGCCGGGTTTGCGATTCTCCGCGAGCATTTCGCGGACGGTGCCATTCATCCGCTTGGCCTGCTGGCGGCCGCGCTGTTGCCCACGGCCGTGGCGGCGGCAGCATTCCTGCTGCTGTAGCGGAACACCTCTCCCATCCAAATACGATTCGGTAAGCCGCATCCGCCAGCGGCCTATTCATTTTGTTTTGTACAAATGTATTTTGTGATAGGTTTGCCGGTGCGCCAGTTGTCGGCGCGATACCAACAATACGATCACCGTCCGTCCCGGAGAACACGCCAATGATCACCCGTTATACACGACATCTGGCCAGCGCCGCTCTGCTTTGCCTGCTCGCCGCCTGCGCCAGCCAGCAAGCGCCGTCCGTGGCGCCAAGCGCCCAAGCGCAATCCGGCTCGTCGACCGCCAATACCTCCTCAGCGGGAACCAACCTGCCGGGCGGATCGGCTCAGTCGCTGAGCAGCGGGAAATCCGCTCCGCACGACAGCGTCTACTTCGGATACGACGAATACAGTCTGGATACCGGGGATCAAGCGCTGGTCGAGCGCTATGCCGGCTACCTGCGCGACAACAAGGCGCAGCGCTTGCTGATCCAGGGGAATGCGGATGAGCGGGGAAGTTCCGAATACAACCTGGCGCTTGGCCAGAAGCGCGCCAATGTGGTGAAGCAAGGGCTCGAAGCCCTGGGGGTGGACGCTTCGCGGCTGGAGGCAGTCAGCTTTGGCAAGGAGAAGCCGGTCTGCACGACATCCGACGAAGCCTGCTACGGCAAGAACCGGCGGGCAGATATGGTGTATCCGGCGAAATGAGCCCGGCCGGCATGTGCCGCCTTGCGGGGCTATGCCGAATTGGCGCGTGCCGACCGTCGCTTGATGTCCCGGCGATCGGCGCGCGCGCGTGGAACCGATGTTGACCGTTCTACTGCGATTGCTACGTGGTTTGGGGATCGCCCTGCTGGTGATCGTCTTGTCCGGCTTGAGTCTTGCCGCACTGGGCGCCTTGGTGGTGATCTACGCCTATCCCAAGCTGCCGTCGCTGTCGATCCTGACCCACTACCAGCCCGATCTGCCACTGCGCGTTTATACCGCGGAAGGCATTCTGATCGGAGAATTCGGCGACGAACGTCGGGTTCCGCTCAAGCTGTCCGACGTACCCATTCCCATGCGCCAAGCGATCCTGGCTGCCGAGGATAGCCGCTTCTACGAGCACCCCGGGGTGGACTGGAAAGGGGTTGCGCGTGCCCTGATGGCGGACCTTCGCGCAGGCTCGAAGGTCGAGGGTGCCAGCACCATCACCATGCAGGTTGCCCGCAATTTCTTTCTGAGCAATCAGAAAAGCTACTCGCGCAAGTTCAACGAAACGCTGCTGGCCATCAAGATCGACCGGGAGCTTTCCAAGGATCAGATTCTCGAGCTCTACATCAACCAGATTTTCCTGGGGCAGCACGCTTACGGGTTCGCGGCGGCATCCCGCATCTACTTCGGCCGTCCGCTCAAGCAGCTCAGCCTAGCCGAGATGGCCATGCTGGCCGGCCTGCCTAAGTCGCCATCCGCCTACAACCCGATCTCGTCACCTGGTAGGGCAAAGGCTCGACAGATGCTGGTTCTCGGGCGGATGCGTGTGCTTGGCTATATCAACGAGCAGCAGTACCGTGAGGCGGCAGATGTATCCATCGACGCCCACCTGCATCTCAAACCCTCTACCTTGCCTGCTGACTACGTCGCGGAGATGGTGCGGCAAGATATGGTCAACACGCTCGGCGAAGCGGCCTATCGCAAGGGTTTGCGGGTCTATACGACGATACGTCGACGCGATCAGGAGGCGGCCTATCGTGCGCTGAGACAAGGCGCGTTCACCTATGATCGTCGCCATCGTTATCGTGGTCCGGAAGGGACCGTCGATCTGCCGCCTGACGCGCACGAGGCAGCCCGGCTGATTCGCGTCCGACTAAAGGGCTTCGATTCCCGGCCGGATCTGCTCCCCGTAGTGGTAACCGCCATGACACCCCACCTGCTCACTGCCGTGAAAGCGGACGGAGAGGTGGTGCGGGTGGTATGGGAAAGTGGCTGGGGGTTCGGGCCTTCGCGTTCCTTCTCCCAGCTGGCGATCCAGCGCGGCTCCGTGGTCCGGATCCGGCGACGCGAGGACGGGCAATGGGGACTGACGCAATGGCCACAAGCCGAGGCCGCGCTGGTCGCAATGGACCCCGACAACGGGTCGATACGGGCCTTGGTTGGTGGCTTCGATTTTCAGCGCAACCAGTACAACCATGTCACGCTTGCAGCCCGCCAACCAGGATCGAGCTTCAAACCGTTCGTGTACTCGGCAGCGCTCGACAAGGGCTACACACCCGCCACCCTCATCGACGATGCGCCGCTCTATTTCAGCGCCAAGCAAACCGGCAGTCGGCCCTGGGCGCCGCAAAACTACGAACACAACTTTTCCGGGCCGATCACCCTGCGTCGCGGTCTGAGGGAGTCACGGAACTTGGTCGCCATTCGCGTGCTGCAGTCGATCGGGATCGACTATGCGCGGGGATATTTGAGCAGCTTCGGCATCGATCCCGAAAGTCAGCCCCCTTATCTTTCGATGGTGCTCGGAGCCGGACCCATGACCCCGATTGAACTGACGCGCGCCTACGCAACCTTCGCCAATGGCGGCTACCTGGTCCGGCCTTTTCTGGTGCAAAGGGTAGTGGACCGAGCGGGCAACCTGGTCTACTGGCCGAGACCTGCGGTGGCTGGCATCAACGCCCCGCAGGCCATTCATCCGCGTAACGCCTTCCTGATGACCAGCCTGTTGCAGGACGTCGTGCGCCACGGCACCGCTACCCGTGCGATGCAGTTGGGGCGCCACGATCTGGCGGGCAAGACGGGTACGACCGAGGATCACGTGGATACCTGGTTCGCGGGTTACCAGCGACACTTGGTGGCCGTGAGCTGGCTGGGGTTCGACCATCCCCAGTCGCTGGGCGCTGGCGAGACGGGGGCCAAAGCGGCGCTCCCCATCTGGATGGATTACATGAAGGAAGCACTACGCGACGTTCCTGAAGAGCTGCCCCCTATTCCGGAAGGCGTCGTCAGCGTATCGATCGACCCGGCGACGGGTCTGAGAAGCAACGGACCAGATAGTCAGGCAGATTACTTTTTTGAGGAGAATCAGCCGCTCTATCCCACCGAAACGCCGGCTTCCGCGCCATTCAGGCCGTCTGCAGAAGACGCACAATAGATCGAGAGACAGTTCACGATGCTCCGGCCGCCTTGGCATGTCGCACGCTCACCCCGGGCGCACGAAATGCCGACGCGCTTCTGCGACATGGTCGCGGGTGACGCAGTCTTCCGCATGGTCGTTGATCAGCCCCATCGCCTGCATGAAGGCATACACCGTGGTCGGCCCGACGAACTTCCAGCCGCGCTTCTTGAGTGCTTTCGACAAGGCATGCGACTCCTCCGAGGTGGAGGCCGTCTGCGGAGGACGCGCGGCACCTGCTTCGTAACGCCAGACGAATGCGGCGATCGAGCCTGCCTCCTCGACCAGTTCGATCGCACGCTGCGCGTTGTTGATGACTGCTTCGATCTTGCCGCGATGCCGAACGATGCTCTCATCCTGCAACAGTCGCACCACGTCGGCCTGCGAGAAGCTGGCCACCTGCGTGAAGTCGAAATCCAGGAAGGCCGCGCGGAAATTCTGCCGCTTGGCGAGGATGGTCCGCCAGCTCAGGCCGGACTGAAACCCTTCCAGACACAGCTTTTCGAACAGGCGGCGATCATCGCTGACCGGAAAACCCCATTCCGAGTCGTGATAGTCGAAGAACTCTGGTGCTGCACTACACCAGCGGCAGCGTGGTCGGCCATCCGGGCCAAGGATCGTGGCGCTCATGTCGGGGCATCCTTAGTAGACGTCGGTCGATTTCATGCTGCGGACATGAAGGCTAGCCGTGGATCGGTTTTAGAGGGTGTCACTTCCACGATTTCGGCACGAACGATGGCTTGCGCCACAAAGGGGTCCTGTTCGACCCTGCTCTGCAATTCGGCAAGCGTGGTGTCATGGGCGAGGATCGCCCCGCCAGCCCCTGCCGACAGACTGCCCGCAAGCGCGAACACGCCAGCATCGAAGCCGCGCTTGAGCCATTCGTTGTGCTCTTCCATGTACTGCTTGGCCATGGCCCGGTTGGTCGAAAAGGTCAGCAAGACAATGAACATCTGCAACTCCTGAGGACTAAAGCGATGGTGAGTGAGGTCGGTGATTAGGAGCTCGACACCTATCCAGCCGATCGGGCTCGCTGGCAGCAGGTATCGATCCAGTCGTGGATGCACGCGACTTCGCGATCCACGAACACATCGTCTTGAAAGGCGCTGGCCAGCGTGGCGATGCCCTGGCTGCGAACGAGCAGGTGCATTGCCAAGTCGTCTGCGTCGGCGACGCAGCCGACCAAGACGAACTGGCGACAAAGCCACGTCCGGAACAGGGTAAAGAGTTGGCTGGCGGCGGGTTTCGAGACGTGATCCAACTTCGCCAACTCGGAACACAGCGTGCCGACCGGGCAGCCATAACGCATGATGGGTGCGCGATTGGCGATCAGCATCCCGGCGAAGCTGCGTAGTCGGTCTACCGGGGTCTCGCCCGCTTGCTCCCAGCACGCCAACATGGCTTGCGTGTTGGTCAGGCGCCGTTCGATGACGGCATCCAGAATCTCGTCCTTGGTGCGGAAGTGGTAATAGAAATTGCCACGCGAAATCTGCACTGCATCGGCGATATCCGCGAACGAGGTGTGCTCGAAACCCTGTTGGTAGAACAGTTGATCGGCCGCTTCGACGATCAAGGTTCGCGTGTTCTCGGCGCGCATGACATTGCTCCTGAATGGCGAGCGATCCCGCTCGACCCAATAGGGATCCGACGCTTGGCTGGTAGTCGCCCTAACTCGGGGTAGGAGCAGTTTCTAGGTCGATTGTCCTACTCTGGGCGTTGGAAATTTAGGACACTTGACCTAGTTGGTCAAGTCGCTACCAACGTATTTGCGGAGTTAGCCTGTTCAAGCTCAAGGAGATCAAAGCGACCGATGGGAGGGGCACCAGACGCCGACGAATGTGACGTCGTCCTGGAACTCGTGAGGCAGCAACGAAATCGCAATCCGAAGGTTGGCTGCGAGTAAAGGCGGGACGTTCTGAGGTAGAAGACTTCCCTAGCCGGGCGATTCGCCAGGGCGCGCGGCGTGCGCCGAGAGAAGTGAAGCCAAGCAAAGGGGCGTTGCCGGGCGATGCTTAAAGCAGGTGGATGAGACTCAACTTGTGTTTTGTCTCATCCACTTATAGGTTTGTCTCATTTACTTGTGTTGTTCACACGTTGTCACACCACCCCGTGCGCCTGCTGGTCCGCGTGGTAGCTGGACCGAACCATCGCGCCGACCGCCGCATGCTTGAAACCCATCTCGTAGGCGGTCTCTTCAAAGCGCTTGAACTGCTCCGGCGTCACATAGCGCAGCACCGGCAGGTGGTGCTTGGACGGTGCCAGGTACTGACCGATGGTGATCATGTCGATATCGTGGGCGCGCATGTCGTGCATCACTTCCAGCACTTCTTCATCAGTTTCGCCGAGGCCGACCATGATGCCGGACTTGGTCGGCACGTCGGGATAGCGGGCCTTGAAGTCCTTCAGCAGCTTCAGGGAGTGCAGGTAGTCGGAACCCGGGCGGGCCTGCTTGTACAGGCGCGGCGCGGTTTCCAGGTTGTGGTTCATCACGTCCGGCAGGCCGTTACCGAATAGCTCCAGCGCCACCTCCAGGCGGCCGCGGAAGTCGGGTACCAGCACTTCGATCTGGGTTCCGGGCGATTGCTCGCGTACCGACTTGATTACATCGACAAAGTGCTGGGCACCGCCGTCGCGCAGGTCGTCGCGGTCCACGCTAGTGATTACCACGTACTTCAGGCGCAGCTTGGCGACCGTTTCGGCGAGGTGGATCGGTTCCTGCGGGTCCAGCGGGTTGGGGCGGCCGTGGCCGACGTCGCAGAACGGGCAGCGACGGGTGCAGATGTCGCCCATGATCATGAAGGTGGCGGTGCCACTGCCGAAACATTCGCCGATATTCGGGCAGCTGGCTTCTTCGCAGACGGTATGCAGCTTCTGCTCGCGCAGGATTTCCTTGATCTCGTAGAAGCGCGCGCTGGTCGCTGACTTCACCCGGATCCATTCCGGCTTTTTCAGCGGTGCGTCGAGCGGAACGATCTTGATGGGGATGCGGGCGGTCTTGTCCTCACCCTTCAGCTTGACGCCCTGCTTCGGGTCCTTGGCCGGCGTATCCGTGCTCATGTTGCCTCTCGTTGTTTGGTTCAGGCCGCTACCGGGTAGGTGGCGGGTGCGTCCGTCAGTTCGCTGTCGGGCAGGATCAAATGCTGCACGACCTTCAACAGCTCGTCTTCCAGTTGGGCCAGCGGGGCGGTCACGCCCTGATCGCGGGCCTGGGTGACCGCCATGCCCTGGTAACCGCAGGGGTTGATCCAGCTGAAGGGCGTCAGGTCCATGTCCACGTTCAGCGCCAGGCCGTGGTAGCTGCAACCGCGCCGGATGCGCAGGCCCAGCGCGGCGATCTTGGCGCCGCCTTCCACGTACACGCCCGGAGCATCCAGGTCGCCGTGCGTGGTAACGCCATGATTTTGCAGCAATTCTATCACCGAGCTTTCCATCTTGCGGACCAATTCCCGGATGCCGAGTTGGTGCCGCTTCAGGTCGAGCATCAGGTACAGCACGATCTGGCCGGGGCCGTGATAGGTGATCTGGCCGCCGCGGTCGATCGGCACTAGCGGGATGTCGGTCTGACGCAGCAGGTGTTCGGGCTTGCCGGCCAGGCCCAGCGTGTAGACGGGCGGGTGCTGCACCAGCCACAGTTCATCCGGCGTGGCATCGGTGCGGGCGGCGTTGAACGCCTGCATCGCCCGCCAGGTCGGTTCGTAATCGACCTGACCAAAACGACGCACGAGGACGGGCGGCGTGCTCACCTCAGAGCACTACCTTGATCAGCGGATGGCTGGTCAGCGCGCGATACAGATTGTCGAGCTGCTCGCGGGAAGTGGCGCGGACGGTACAGGTCAGCGACAGATAGGTGCCGTTGCTGCTTGCGCGCATTTCCACCGTGGCCGGGTCGAAATCCGGTGCATGCTCCAGTACCACCGCGACGACCTGTTGCGCGAAGTCTTCGGTACGCGCACCCATGATCTTCAGCGGGAAGTCGGTGGGGAAGGTCAGCAGCTCTTGGTTTTGGTCGCTCATTGCAGGTCCAGGCGGGTGGTTCAAACACCCTAGATGCGGGCGAGGAGGCCGATTCGCAAGCAGTTGCCCGGACCGGCCGTCGTCTCCCGCAGTTCAGTCTGTTACTCGAACCACAGCTTCATGCTGTCCCACATGCGGCCGAACACACCGGCTTGGCCGACTTGCTTGAGCGCGACGACCTGGGTTTCCGCCACCGTCTTGCCATCCAGCGTGAAGGTCACCTTGCCGACCTGCTGGCCGCCAAGCACTGGCGCCACCAGCGGTTGTTGGGTGGTCAGTTGGGCCTTCAGCTGCTTGGCGGCGCCACGCGGCACGGTCAGGTAGACGTCGCGGGCGAAGCCGATCGGCATCGCGGCGTCCGCGCCCTTCCAGACCTTCACCTGCTGCAGCGTCTGGCCCTTGCTATACAGCTTGGGGGTGTCGAAGAACTGCATGCCGTAGTTCAGCAGCTTCAGGCTTTCGGTCGCGCGCACCGTCTCGCTGGCGGCGCCCAGCAACACAGAGATCACGCGGCGGCCGTTCTTGGACATGGTGGCGGTCAGGCAGAAGCCGGCGCTGTCGGTATGGCCGGTCTTCATGCCGTCGATGGCCGGGTCGCGCCACAGCAGCAGGTTGCGGTTCGGCTGCTTGATGCCGTGGTAGGTGAATTCCTTCTGCGAGTAGATCGGGAAGTACTCGGGGAAGTCACGGATGATGGCGGCGGCCAGCCGGGTCAGGTCACGCGCGGTGGTGTAGTGCTGCGGGTCCGGCAAGCCGGTGGCGTTGACGAAGTGGGTGGCGCTCATGCCCAGCCGTGCGGCGGTCTGGTTCATGCTGGCGGCGAAGGTTTCCTCGGAGCCGGCCACCGCTTCGGCCAGTGCGATCGCGGCATCGTTGCCGCTCTGGATGATCAGGCCGTGGATCAGGGTGTTGGCGTCGACCGGCTTGTTCGGCTCGATGAAGGTGCGGGAGCCTTCGGCCTTCCAGGCCTTCTCGGACACCATCACTTGCTGGTCCTGTTTCAGCCGGCCGTCTTTCAGCGCCTGGAACACGATGTAGGCGGTCATCAGCTTGGTCAGCGAGGCCGGTTCGACGCGCTGGTCGGCGTTGTTCTCGGCCAGCGTGGTGCCGCTGTAGTAGTCGGTCAGCAGGTAGGCCTTTGCAGCGATGGGCGGCGGCGGGGGCACGGTCAGCGGCTGGGCGAACAGCGGCAGCGCGAGGGTGGCGATCAGCAGACCGGCAACGCGCCGGGCAAGGGAATTCAGCAGGGACATGTCGGGTTGTGGGGGCGAGTGGGTTGGTCGGGGCGCGAGCAGGTGTTGCCTGTGGCTGCCCAAAAAAGCGGCATTATACCGGATGCAACGGCCTGCGCCCCGTCCGGTGAGCGGACGGGGCGCAGAGGGTAGACCGGTCGAGCCCGCTCCGGTTCACTTCGCCGATTGGCTGGTGCCGGCTTAGCCGAGGAACAGGCGGTAGGCCGGGTTGTTGGTTTCGTCCACATACTCGTAGCCGAGCGTGTCGAGGAAGTGGTGGAAGGCCTCGTCGTCGGCCTGCGGCACTTCCAGCCCGACCAGCACGCGCCCATAGTCGGCACCATGATTGCGGTAGTGGAACAGACTGATGTTCCAGTTGCCGCCCATGTTGTTCAGGAAGTTCATCAGCGCGCCCGGCCGCTCCGGGAATTCGAAGCGGAACAGCCGCTCGTCCGCTACCTGCGGTGCGTGCCCGCCGACCAGGTGCCGGATGTGCAGCTTGGCCAGCTCGTTGTCGGTCAGGTCCAGCGTGGTGTGACCGGCGTCGTTCAGACGCTGCACGATCTCGGTGGCCTCCGTACGGCTGTTCACCTGCACGCCGACGAAGATGTGCGCGGTCTTGTCGTCGGAGTAGCGGTAGTTGAACTCGGTGACCGAATGCCCGCCGATCAGTGCCAGGAAGGCCTTGAAGGCGCCCGGCCGCTCCGGCAGCGTCACCGCGAACACCGCCTCGCGCGCTTCGCCGATCTCGGAGCGCTCCGCCACATGGCGCAGGCGGTCGAAGTTCATGTTGGCGCCACTGGCGATCGCCACCAGCGTCTTGCCCTGCACGCCCTGCTCCTCCGCCCAGCGCTTGGCACCGGCGATGGCCACCGCGCCGGCCGGCTCCAGGATGGAGCGGGTGTCCTCGAACACGTCCTTGATGGCTGCGCAGATCTCGTCGTTGCTGACGCGGATCACGCCGTCCAGGTAGTCGCGGCACAGCGCGAAGCTGTGCTCGCCGACCAGCTTCACCGCCACGCCGTCG
>CBIHQA010000017.1:0-19230 GCA_966211475.1 uncultured Neisseriales bacterium | reverse complement strand
GGCTGATGCCCCAGTCGCGCAGGCGCCAGGTGGTTTTCTTCTCGCCCAGGCCCTTGGCGGCCAGGTCGGCGGCCACGGCGTTGACGGCCGTCACGTAGTCCAGCCCGTCGTACTTGCCGGAGTGGACGCAGCGGCCACGCTGCTTGTCGCCATACCATTCGGCCCAGCTGTCGGTGGAGTAGCTTTCGCTTTCCACGGCCACTACCTGTTTGATCGGCAGGCCGTACTTGCGGGCAAAGGCGAAGTCGCGCTCGTCGTGGGCTGGTACGCCCATCACCGCGCCATCGCCGTAGCTCATCAGCACGTAATTGCCGATCCACACTTCGACCTGCTCGCCGGTCAGCGGGTGGGTGACGAACAGGCCGGTCGGGACGCCCTTCTTTTCCTGGGTGGCGAGTTCGGCCTCGGTGGTGCCGCCGTGCTTGCATTCGTCGATGAAGGCGGCGATCTGCGGCTTGCCGTGCGCGGCGACGGTCGCCAGCGGGTGTTCGGCGGCCACGGCGCAGAAGGTCACGCCCATGATGGTGTCGGCGCGGGTGGTGAACACGTACAGCTTGCCGTCCTGCACCAGTTGGCCGTCGGCGTCGCGGATGTCGTGCGGGAAGGCGAAGCGCACGCCTTCGCTCTTGCCGATCCAGTTGCGCTGCATGGTGCGCACCTGATCGGGCCAGCCGTCGAGCGCGTCGATGCTGTCCAGCAGCTCATCGGCGTACTGGGTGATGCCCAGGTAGTAGCCGGGGATCTCGCGCTTTTCCACCAGCGCGCCGGAGCGCCAGCCGCGGCCGTCGATCACCTGCTCGTTGGCCAGCACGGTCTGATCGATCGGGTCCCAGTTCACCACCTGGGTCTTCTTGTAGGCGATGCCCTGTTCCAGCATCTTGAGGAACAGCCACTGGTTCCACTTGTAGTAGTCGGGATCGCAGGTGGCGACTTCGCGCGACCAGTCGAACGCGAGGCCCAGCGGCTGCATCTGCGACTTCATGTCGGCGATGTTGGCGTAGGTCCACTCCGCCGGGCTCTTGCCGTAGGCAATGGCAGCGTTCTCGGCCGGCAGGCCGAAGGCATCCCAACCCATGGGCATCAGCACGTTGAAGCCCTTCATGCGAAGATGCCGGGCCAGCATGTCGTTGATGGTGTAGTTGCGCACGTGACCCATATGCAGCTTGCCCGACGGGTAGGGCAGCATCGAACAGGCGTAGTACTTCTTCTTGTTCTTGTCCTCGACGACGCGGTAGGCGTCGCGGGCCTGCCAATGGGCCTGGGCATCGCGCTCGACATCGGTGGCGCGGTATTGGTCGTGCATGGGTTGCGGCGCTTGCATGGTGCCGGGATTCCTGTGAAATATTCTGCAGCGGTCGTTCGTTGAAGCAGTGCATCCGATCCGCCGGTGTCACCGTATATGGCCTGTCAGCCTGGACAGGTCACGGCTTGCCGGGTTGGCGGATCGGGCCGAAGCCCACGATTATACGCACAGCACCGCCCTGCCGCGAGGCGCCGCCGGTGTGTCCAAGGGAGAAAAACATGCAGGGAATGAAGCACTTGCTGGGAGGGATGATGCTGGCGGCGGCCACCGTTGCGGTGGCGGCGCCAGCGGTGCAGGTGTCGCGGCTGATGATGCCGGCCTGGGTGCAGCATCCGAATGGGGCGAAAACCGCGCTCAAGGCAGGCGAGGCGCTGTCGCGCGGCGATGTGGTGCTGACGGGAGCGGGCGGCCGGGTGGAACTGCAACTGAGCGAGGGCAGCACGGTAAAACTGGGCGAGTCGGTGCAGTTCCGGCTGGCCGATGTGGTGCCGGCGGAGCGCAACCAAGGGGTGTTCGGCGCGACGCTCGATGTGATCAAGGGGGCCTTCCGCTTCACCACAGCGGCGGCCGAGAAGCTGACCCGGCGCGACGTCAACATCCGCGTCGCGACCGTGACGGCCGGTATCCGCGGGACGGACCTGTGGGGCAAGGCGGACGCCACCCGCGATCTGGTCTGCCTGATCGAGGGCAAGATCCAGGTGGCCAAGGAGGGCGGCAGCGCCGCCGTGCTCGACCAGCCGCTGCAGTTCTACGTGGCGCCCAAGGATGCGCCGCCGCAGCCGGTGGGCTTTATCGACAAGGATGAGTTGTTCAACCACTGGGCGCCGCAGACCGACCTGCAGCCCGGCCGTGGCGTCGGCGAAGCGGGCGGGCACTGGGCACTCTACCTGGCTGCCTATCGTGATCCGCGTACCGCCCGGGCGCTGGTTGCGCTGCTGACCGAGAAGGGCTATGCCGCCGAGGTTGTGGCGCGCCGGCAACAGGGCAAAAAGGTCAGCCTGGTGCGCGTGCCGGGCCTGTCGTCGGAGGCCGATGCCGTGTCCCTGATCGAACCGATCCGGCAACTGGTGCCGGAGCTGGAGCCGCGCGCGGCCGAGGGCTGAGCATCGGCGCCATGCCGCGCGGGATGGCGGACTGAACCGTCAGTCATCCGCACTCGGTGATGCCACCGGATGAGCTTGCATGCCTAATGCATGGAAGCTAAATGGCGATCCCGCCCGATTAAGATTATCCATTATGAGTATTTTGAGGGGGTGCTAGCGTAGCGCAGCACCCCTTCGCCGTTTCTATGATCCCAGCTCCGTGCCGACTTGGCCGGATGTCTTCTTCGACCCCGGCGGCGATCGCCCACCCTGCAAGCGGTGAGGTGCTTTTCTACCCGGCACGCAGGTGCGGGTTTCTGGCATTTGCGTCCGACAACCAGAACCAAGGAGAAGCGGAATGATCGCCATGAAGAAGCACCAATGGATCGCATGGTTAGGCATGGTTCTGTCGGGGTATGCCGTTGCGGCATCCACGACCCCGCTGGTCACCGTCACCGGGCCCAGTCCGCTCGGCGGATGCACGCTGGGCGGGCCTGGTACCAATTACGTGAATGCGGAAGTCGAACCCTGGGTGTCGGTCAACCCCGTCAACAACCAGAACATCATCGGCGCCTGGCAGCAGGATCGCTGGGACAACGGCGGCTCGCATGGGCTGGTTGCTGGCTATTCCTTTGATGGGGGCATGACCTGGGGCCATACCGTACTGCCGTTCACCGCCTGCTCCGGTGGGTTGGGGTATGAACGGGCGTCCGATCCCTGGGTGTCGATCGGGCCGGATGGCACGGCCTACACCATCTCGATTTCCTTCAACCAGTCCAACAACGCCAACGCGGTGGCGACGGCGGTGTCGAAAGATGGCGGCAAGACCTGGGGTAACCTCAGCGTGCTGATCGCCAACAACGAGCCGACCACGCAGTTCTTCAACGACAAGGAATCGGTGACCGCCGACCCCTACATCGCGGGCACCGCCTACGCGGTGTGGGACCGGCTGGAGCTGCCCAACGGCAACCCCTACGCCAACCTGCACACCCAAGCCTTCCGGGGGCCGAGCCTCTTCAGCAAGACCACCAATGGCGGCCAGACCTGGTCGCCGCCCCAGGTGATCGTCAGCACGCCGTCCCGGCAGCAGACCATCGGCAACCAGATCGTGGTGGGGCGGGATGGCACGCTGTACGACTTCTTCAACCTGATCAAGCCGCCGTTCAGCGCGGCCGCCGGCAAGGTGGCCTTCATCAGGTCGAATGATGGCGGAGCGACCTGGAGCAAGCCGCAGATCGTCGCCGATCTTCGCACGGTCGGCGTGGTGCATCCGAACACCGGGCATGAAGTTCGCACCGGTGACATCATCCCTGAGCCGGCGGTCGACCCCCGCAGCGGCCGCCTGTACGTGGTGTGGCAGGATTCGCGCTTCAACGGCGGGCAATACGATGAGGTGGCGCTGTCTTCCTCGGGCGACGGGGGCGTGACCTGGACGCCGCCGGTCCGTGTGAACAAGCCGACCGGGCGTCCCGCCTTCACACCGTCGGTGCGGGTCAATTCACAGGGGATCGTCGGTGTCAGTTACTACGACTTCCGCTCGCTGACCACGCAGACTGCCACTTTGCCGACCGACTACTGGCTGACGATGTCCGGCGACGAAGGGGCCACCTTCAACGACGAAGTGTCTTTGGTGCCGACCTTCGACATGGCGATGGCGCCGGATGCCGGGGGCTACTTCGTGGGCGACTACGAGGGGCTGGACGTCGCTGGGCCGCGCTTCGTGCCCTTCTTTGTGAAGGCCAACGACGGGAATACCCCCAACCGGACCGACGTGGTAACGCGCACTGTGACCCCTTGAGTTTGAGTTGGTGCAGAAGACAGGCCCGGCCTTACCAAAGCCGAGCCTGTTTTTTATTGGGCTGTCCGCGTTTCGTTGCAAAGCCTGGATCTCCTCCTGTCCATTTGGTCAGACGGCGCCATTCGCCCCTATCCGGAAATGCCACCGGGATGCTAGCGTGACCGCGCTACTGTCCCGTCATGCCGCCACCTTGAAGCGGAACCGTCGGGCGTGATCCGCCTGGCCGCCTGCCGGTGCCGGGACAGGCACGTGATCCACAACCTGGAGGAGACCATGCGTCGCGTACGTGCCGTTGCCAAACCCCTTGTGCTGTTCCTTGCCGTCACGGCGGCCCTGTCCGCCACCGCTGCCCAACGCGTCGACCTGCGACGGGCGACCCCGGCGGCGGGCGTCAATGCAATGACCGATGTCTACCAGTGGACGCACCTGTCCTCTGACGAGCTCAAACCGGTTGCGACCCACACCACGCCGGCCGGTAAGACCGTCACCCGCTACCAGCAGTACTACCGCGGTGTGCCGGTATGGGGCCATGTCGTGACCGAGCGCCGCGACCGCAGCGCCGTGCGCTTCAGTGGTGTGCGGGTGGATGGCATCGGCAAGGACTTGCCGACCGCAACCGCGAAAATCTCTTCCCAGGATGCGGTCGCCGCGGTGAAAAAGGCGGCTGGCGTCCAGGCTGCTACCGTGGATGGCGAAAAGACGGAACTCGTGGTGCGCCTGGGCAAGAACAACACTGCCCAACTGGCCTATTTGGTGTCCTTCGTGGTGGACGGCGACACGCCACGCCGGCCGACCGCCTTTGTCGATGCGAACACCGGCAAGGTGATCGACCGCTGGGACGGGCTGACTACGCAGAACGCCTTCGGCCCCGGCGGCAACGAGAAGACTGGTCGCTATCAGTACGGCACCGATTTCGGCCCGCTGGTGGTCGATGACCAGTGCCGCATGAATTCGGGCAACGTGATCTCGGTGAACCTGGGCAATACGCGCAACCGCAAGCAGTCCGACCCGTTCCAGTTCGTCTGTCCGACCAATACCTTCCAGCAGATCAATGGCGCTTACTCGCCCATCAACGATGCGCATTACTTCGGCAACGTGGTGTTCAACATGTACGGCGACTGGTTCGGTCTGCGGCCGATCCAGCAGACGCTGTACATGAAGGTGCACTACGGCAACCACTACGAGAACGCGTTCTGGGATGGCCAGGCGATGCACTTCGGCGACGGCAAGGACCGCTTTTACCCGCTGGTGGCGCTGGACGTGTCGGCCCATGAGATCAGCCACGGCTTCACCGAGCAGAATTCCGGCCTGGTCTACAAGGGGCAGTCCGGCGGGATGAATGAAGCGTTCTCCGACATCGCCGGCGAGGCGGCCGAGTTCTACATGCGCGGCCACAACGACTGGATGGTGGGCTACGACATCTTCAAGGGGAACGGCGCGTTGCGCTACTTTGATGACCCGACCCGCGACGGCAAGTCCATCGGCAATGCGGCGGACTACACCGACCAGCTTGACGTGCACCAGACAAGCGGTGTCTACAACAAGGCCTTCTACCTGATCGGGCAGAAGTGGGGTACGCAGCGGGCCTTCGAGGTGTTTGCCGACGCCAACCGCTTCTACTGGACGGCGGACAGCACTTACAACCAGGGGGCGTGCGGGGTAGCCCAGGCCGCGTCGGACCGGGGCTACAGCACGCAGGATGTGACAGATGCCTTCGCCCAGGTCGGGGTGGCTTGCGGTACCTGATTCTCGGCCGCAGCAAGGGGGAGGGCGAGTGCGGTTCTCCCCCGTCGCAAGCTGCCGACGGTAGAATGGAACGCTTCCCCATCCTGTCCGTCTGTGGGCTCATGCGTTCCGATTTCCTCACCGGTCTCAATCCCGAACAACTCTCCGCCGTCACCCTGCCGCACGAGCCGGCGCTGATCCTGGCTGGCGCCGGTTCCGGCAAGACGCGGGTGCTGACCACCCGCATCGCATGGCTGATCCAGAGCGGGTTGTCGAGCCCCTACGGCATCATGGCGGTCACCTTCACCAACAAGGCGGCGCGCGAGATGCTGACGCGCTTGTCGGCGATGCTGCCGATCAACACGCGCGGCATGTGGATCGGCACCTTCCACGGCCTGTGCAACCGCCTGCTGCGGGCGCATCACCGCGAGGCCGGGTTGCCGCAGACCTTCCAGATCATGGACACGCAGGACCAGCTGGCGATGATCAAGCGGGTGATGCGGTCGATGAACGTCGACGAGGAGCGCACCCCGCCACGCGACGTGCAGTACTTCATCAACGGCCGCAAGGAAGAAGGGCTGCGCGCCAAGGATTGCCCGAGCTACGACCCGCCGTCGCGGCTGCGGGTGGAAATCTTTGCGGAGTACGACGAGCAGTGCAATCGCGAAGGCGTGGTGGACTTCTCCGAGCTGCTGCTGCGCGCCTACGAGCTGCTGTCGCGTAACGCGATGCTGCGCGAGCACTATCAGGAACGCTTCGCCCACATCCTGGTGGACGAGTTCCAGGACACCAACCGGCTGCAGTACAAGTGGCTGAAGCTGCTGGCCGGTGCGAACACGGCGCTGTTCGTGGTGGGCGACGACGACCAGTCGATCTACGCCTTCCGTGGCGCCAACGTCGGCAATATGCGCGACTTCGAGCATGAATTCTCGGTCAAGCACCTGATCCGGCTGGAGCAGAACTATCGCTCCCACGGCAACATCCTGACCGCCGCCAACGCCATCATCGAGAACAACCCGGACCGTCTCGGCAAGAACCTCTGGACCGATGCCGGCGCTGGCGAAGCGCTACGCGCCTTCGAAGGCCTCACCGACCAGGACGAGGCGCAGTTCATCGTCGATGAGGTGAAGCAGTTGCATCGGGACGGCACCTCCTACGGCGACATGGCGCTGCTGTATCGCTCCAACGCCCAGTCCCGGCTGCTGGAACACCAGCTGTTCTCCACTGGCGTGCCCTACCGGGTGTACGGCGGTCTGCGCTTCTTCGAGCGGCAGGAAGTGAAGCACGCGCTGGCCTACCTGCGCCTGGCGACCAACCGTGATGACGATGGTGCCTGGCTGCGGGTGGTCAACTTCCCGGCGCGCGGCATTGGCGCCCGTACCCTGGAAGGGGTGCAGGTGGTGGCCCGCCAACTGGGCACCAGCCTGTGGCAGGCCAGCTGCAGCCAGCCGCCGTCGGGGCGGGCAGGGGCGGCGCTGGGGGGCTTCGTGCAGTTGATCGAGAGCCTGGCGGCCGAGATCGCGCCGCTGCCGCTGTCGGAAAAGATCGATGCGCTGCTGGACCGGTCCGGCCTGCGCGCCTTCTACGAGGCCGAGAAGGACGGCGAGGAACGGCTGGCCAACCTGGAGGAACTGGTGTCCGCCGCAGTCGCTTTCCTCAGCGAAACCGAGGGCGAAGGCACAGTCGAGGACTTCTTGTCCCATGCCTCGCTGGAATCCGGCGAGCTACAGGCGGATGCCGGCGTGGATGCGCTGCAATTGATGACGGTGCACGCGGCCAAGGGGCTGGAATTCGACGCGGTGTTCCTCTGCGGCCTGGAAGAGGGCTTGTTCCCGCATGAGAACAGCCTGACCGCGGAAGGTGGGCTGGAGGAAGAACGGCGCCTGATGTACGTGGCGGTGACCCGCGCCCGCAAGCGGCTCTACCTGACCTTTGCGCAGCAACGCATGCTGTACGGCCAAACCCGCTATAACCTGCCCAGCCGCTTCCTGCGCGAGATTCCGGAAGAGCTGATCGAATGGCTCAACACCCGCCGCGCCGCCACCCCGGCCGTGACGCGGGCGCCTGCGCCGGCCAGCCGCAACGCCCTGCCGGGCGGGTTGCGCATCGGTCAGAGCGTGCTGCATCCCAAATTCGGCGCTGGCGTAATCGTCCATGCGCAAGGGCAGGGCAACGATGCGCAAGTGCAGGTGAACTTTGCTGAAGTCGGCATGAAATGGCTGATGCTGGAGTACGCGAAGCTGACGCCGCTGACGGGGAACGGCGGCTGACCCCGGACGCCGACCGCTTTCCCCGTTTACATCCCATGCCAACGGCCTTACAGTAAATCATCCCCGGAAGGCTGAGCCTGTTTGCTGCCATGGCGCTACCCGTTCCCGTCGCTGCTCGTGTTGCCCATGTCGGCGCCGAGCCGAACCTGTCTGAATTCTCCTACCTGGTGGTGGACGCCACGGCGGACATGCGATCCGCCTTGGTCGGCATGCTGCGCGATCTGGGCGTCAGCCGCATCGACGTGGTCAACCGCGCCGCCGACGCGCTGACCCGCATTCAGCGCACCGAATACGACGTGGTGCTGTCCGACTATTCCCTGGCGCATCCCTACGACGGCATGCATCTGCTGGAAGAGGTACGTGCCCGTAACCTGCTCAAGCAATCCGCAGTGTTCATCGTGGTCACCGGCGAAGCACGGTCCAGCAATGTGATCTCCGCCGCGGAGCAGGCGCCGGACGATTATCTGCTCAAGCCCTTCAGCATCGACGGGCTCAGCCAGCGCCTGTTGCGTGCGGTCGGCAAGAAGTCGGCCTTCTACGTGGTCGACGAGGCCATGCTGCAGCACGACTACCTGACCGCGATGCAGGAATGCGACCGTCGGCTCGCAGACGACGACCCCTACATGCTCGACTTCCTCAAGCTGAAGGGCCGTCTGGCGCTGCTGATCGGCGACCATGCGGAGGCCCGCCGTACCTACGAACGGGTGCTGCGGTTACGACCCATCCCCTGGGCGAAGATGGGGCTGGGCAAGGCGCTGTTCTTCCTGGGCGAGATCGAGGTTGCCCGGCGCGTGTTCGAAAACGTGCTGGAGGACAGCGAGCAGGCGATGGAGGCCTACGATTGGCTGGCCCAATGTCTGGAGCGACTGGGGGATAGCCGTGCCGCGCAGGCGGTGCTGCAGAAGGCGGTCGAGCTGTCGCCGGCCGTGGTGCCCCGCCAGCGCCGGCTGGGCGAGGTGGCCACCGACAACGGCGACTGGCAGGCGGCGCAGCGGGCGTTCACGTCCAGCATTGATTTTGCCCGCAACTCCTTCCACCAGGACGTGGGCGACTATGCCCAGCTGGTGTCGGCTCAGCTCGCCAATGGTGACGCACGCTCGGCGGAGGTGACGCTGGCCGAAGCGCGCCGTAGCTTCCCGTCCCCGCATGGGCAGTGGCTGTCGCAGGTGATGGAGGCGGAGCTGGCGCACCAGATCGGCGACGCGGACCGCGCACAGCGGGCCATGGCTGCCGCCCGCGAAGGCTATCAGGATCTGGCGGGCGAGCTGCCGGAACAATACGCGGTCGAATTTGCGCACGCCTGCATGCAGTTCGGCGAACCGGAGCTAGCCAGTGAAGTGGCGCAGACGGTGCTGCGGAGCCAGTCGGAAGACTTGCGCCTGCAGCGGCGCCTGACCCGCGCCTTTGCCGCCGGCGGCCAGGCCGATGCGGCGCGGCAGATGATCGAGCAGAACACCCGCGAGCTGGTGGAGCTCAACAACACCGCCGTCCGCATGGCGCAGAGCGGTGATCTGGAAGGCGCCGTGCATCACTTCCTGGCCGCCGTGGCGGACCGTCCCAACAACCTCACGGTGACGCTCAACGCCGTCAGCGCGCTGCTGGCCTACGTCAACCGCAACGGCTGGCACGAAAGTTACATGACGCTGGCGCAAGATTTCCTGGCACGGGTCCGTGCACTGGACCCGGTCAATGGCAAATGCCAGCGGCTGCTGGCGCAGTTCCGCGCCCTGCGGCTGCAATACGGCCCGCGACCCGAGTGATGCCGATGAGTGCGAACGTCTGGCTGGGCGAGGATGGCATCGTGCGGGTCGATTACGGCAACGATCCGATGCTCGACCTGACCATCGTCCAATCAGCGGTGGCGCAGCGCATCGCGCTGGTTGGGCGGCCGCATCCGGTCATGATCATCGGCAGTGGTCATCCGCATGTGACACCGGCGGCCAAAGCCTATACTCGTAGTGCCGAGGTGGTGAAGATGACCACCGCCATGGCCTTTGTGACCGAATCGTTCTGGGCGCGCAACATGGTGCAGCTGTTCCGGCTGTTCGATGCGCCGCCCTATCCGGTTTACGTGTTCTCCGACCAGATCGAGGCGGCAGCCTGGTTGCGTCGGTTCGTGCTGCCGGACGACTCCGTGCCGCGCTGAACCTGCCACCGCTGCCCGAAGGGAAGCGGGATGAAGTGGCTGCGTGGCAGGCTGAGGAGCGCCTGTATTCCTAGGTCCGGATTGCCCGGGGGCCATCGGCATGCGCGCTAAGGTCTGGCTGGGCCAGGACGGTATCCTCCGCATCGACCACGGTCCGGACCCGGAGCTGTCGCTGGAAACGGTGTCCGATGCCTATGAGCAGCACCGTGCCCTGACGGTCGAGCCCTGCCCGGTGATCCTGATGGCCAGCGGCCATCCCAAGGTGCATCCGGAAGCGAAGACCTTTGTCCGTTCCCCCGAAGTCTGTGCGCTGGTCACCGCCATCGCCTATGTGGCGGACACCTGGTACATCCGTTACCTAGTCGATGTGTTCCTGATGTTCGATCGTCCGCCGTACCCCGCCTATGTCTGCAAAAGCGAGGCGGAGGCGGCTGCATGGCTCAAGCGGTTCATCCCGGAAAGCGCCACCGCTCCAGCCGGAAGCGAGGGGGGAACATGAACACCTTCATTCGGTTGTCGTTACTGACGTCCCTGCTGCTGGCCGGTGCGATGGCGGCCGCTGCGCCGGCATTGCTGCTGCGGGATAGCCCGTTGCGGGCGGAGCCAGCGCTCAATGCCGCGGAGGTCGCCAAGCTCAAGAGCGGTACCCAGCTCGACACGGTGGGCAACCAGGGCGGCTGGTCCAAGGTGAATACCAAGGCTGGCCAGACCGGCTGGGTGCGGCTGCTGATGCTGCAACCGGTGGCCGTCGCCAATAGTGCCGGTTCCGCCGGGGTGGATACGCTGGGCAATGTGATGCGCACCGGCAGCACCGGCGGCGTGGCGACTACCGGTGCCAAGGGGATCGATCGCGACCAGCTAGAAAAAGCCAAGCCCGACTACGAGCAGCTCAAGCGGCTGGATCAAGATGCCATCGACGCGGATGCCGCGCGGCACTTTGCCGACGAGATCAAGCTCGCCGCGCGCAAGCTTGATTATGTGGACCCGAACGGCAAGCCGATGAAGGGAGCGCCGCAATGACCCGCCCGCTCATCGCGGCCCTGATGCTGGCGTTGGCGGCTCCGGCAGGCGCCTTCACGCTGGACATCAGCAAGCTGATCGAAACCGTCAGCAACACCAAGCAGGCGGTGGTGGGCATGAGCCTGGAACAGGAACTGGCGCTGGGGCGGGATTCGGCGGCGATTCTGGTCGGCGCTGCACCGCTGGTGGAGGACGATGCCGCGCAACGCTACCTCGCATCGCTGGGGCGCTGGGTGGCGATGCAGAGCGAATCGCCCGACCTGGCCTGGCGCTTCGGCCTGCTCGACACGATGAATGTGAACGCCTTTGCCGCCCCCGGTGGTTATGTATTCGTGACCAAGGGTCTGTTCCTGCGTCTGTCCAGCGAGGATCAACTGGCCGGCGTGCTGGGCCACGAGATCTCCCATGTGCTGCGCCACCACCATGCCAAGGCCTATTCGAAGAAAGCCGGCGGCAGCGCCGCGGCCGGCCTGCTGCAACTGGCGGCCGAGGCGAAGGACCGGCACGTGCAGTCGACCGAGGCGCTGACCAATGTGCTCAAGGAGATGTACGCCTCCGGTCTGGACAAGGACGACGAATACGAGGCCGACCGGCTCGGCATCGTGCTGGCCACCCGCGCCGGCTATTCGCCCTACGGGCTGCCGGCGGTGCTGCAGATGTATGGGGCATCGAGCGGGGCGGCGGGGTTCGAACTGCTGTTCTCTACCCATCCCACGCCGGCTGATCGGCTGACGGCGTTGGAGAAGGCCATGGGTGACAAGTTCGACAACTTCGACCTGCCGACGGGCGGGGATGCCCGTTTGAAGGCGATCCAGGCGCGGCTGGGGGGCGGCGCCCCCGCCGAGAAACCGGCCAGCGCTCCGACGCCGCCATAGCGATTTGTCCTGGCTCCGTTGGCTGAGGACATTGGCAAGAAAAAAGGGGGCATTCGCCCCCTTTTTTCATCATCCCTGCCAGGACCTTACTTCAGCAGCTTCTGCATCGCCTTGAACCGGCTGACGTCGACCACCGGCTTGGGCAGCGCATCGAGCTTGTCGCCCATCAGCTTGTCCAGGCGGTTGAGCCGGTCGGTTGGGGCCGGGTGGGTGGCGAACAGCAGGTCCAGACCGCTGTCGCCGGCCGAGGCGGCGTACATCTGCAGCACGGTTGGCAGACCGTAGGGCGAATAGCCGGCACGTGCCGCCAGCACCACGCCTTCGCGGTCGGCATCGTACTCGTCCTCCTTGTCCAGGCCGGAGCTGAGCAGGTTCTTGCTGGCATTGAGCATGGCCTGCTGCACCGCCTTGTCGGCTGCGCCGCCACCGCTCTTGTCCACCTGCGATTGCACCAGACCGGCACCGATCTGCACCATGCCGCGCTTTTTCACGATCTTCACGTGGTGGTGCTTCACCACGTGGGTGATTTCGTGACCCAGCACGCCAGCCAGTTCGGATTCATTGTTCAGCCGCAGGAACAGACCCTTGGTGATGAACACATAGCCGCCCGGTGCAGCGAAGGCGTTCACGTTGTTACTGTCGATCACGCCAAAACGCCAGGGCAGGTTGGGCTCTGCGCTCTGCATCGCGATCCACAGGCCGACTTGGTTCACGTAACGCTGCACCTGCATGTTCTTCACCAGCGGACGAGCGCCGAGCAGCACCGCCGACATCTCCTGGCCGAACTGGCGCTCTTCCTCCGGCGTCCATTCGCGGGTGGCGTCATTGGCGCCCTTCAGGACTTGCTTGGTAGAACCTTCCGGCACGATGGCGTCGATCAGGCCGCCGAACTGCTTGCTGTTGGTACCGGCACAGCCGGCCAGCAGCAGGCTGACCAGAGCCGGCAGGGCGATGCGGTTGAGGATCGTCTGTTTCATTTGCGGTCCTCCAGCAGCGGCACGGTCTGTGCGGTCAGCTTGCCTGCCTTGGCGGACTGGCGGGCATCCGCCTCGTTAGCAGCGTAGCGGTCCATCTGTTTCACTTCGGCCGGGTTCGGCGTGGCGTGCTCGATGTCTTCCTTGGTGACGCCCTTGACGCCGGTGGTGGCGACCGACGTGGTCGAGCCGGATTTCACCGCCGTACCCAGTGCCGCCAAGCCGGTGCCGCTGCTGCCGCCGGCGCCGACCGGGCGCACATTCAGCAGGCGCACATAGCCGACCTTGCCGTCTGCCGTCTTTACCTTCGACCAGCCGCCTTCGTTGCCTTGCAGGTCGACTTGCGCCTTCTCCGGCAGGGTGGTCAGCACGGCAGCGTCCAGCGCGGGCTTGGCCCGCAGCTCGCTGGCCCGCACCAGGGTGGCGGGTTCGGAATGGGCGCTCCCTATCGCCAGGATCAATGCCAGGCCTCCCAATGGCTGGCTCCAACAACGTTTCATGTTTTTCTCCTTGGTTCGAACAGCCTGACCGGCTGGGCACGACCCTTCACACTGAATTCCCCATGGTCGATGAACTCGAAGGCATCTCCGCACGCATTCCGCGTGGCTTCCGAGACCAGCACCCGCGAGATCCCCTTGGTCTGTCCTTCGATGCGGCTGGCAAGATTAACGGTGTCTCCTATGGCGGTATAGTCCAGGCGCCGGCTTGTGCCGATGAATCCGACGACCGCCGGTCCGGTATGCACCCCGATGCCGATTTCGAACTGGTGGTAGCCGCTTTCCTCACGGAAGGCGTCCAACCGGTCACTCATGTCCAGCGCCGCCGCCACTGCCCGCGCTGCGTGGTCCGACGTCGCGACCGGGGCCCCCCAGAAGGCCATGATCGCGTCGCCGATGAACTTGTCCAGCGTGCCGCCGTGCTGGAAGACCATCTCCACCTGCCGCTCGAAGTAGCGATTGAGGATGGACACGATCTCTTCCGGCGGCCGGGTTTCCGACAGCGTGGTGAAGCCGCGGATGTCCGAGAACAGCACGGTCAGTTCCCGGCTGTGGCCGACCTCGGCATCCGCCATCGCTTTCACGCCGGTCAGTTGCTGCACCACCCGCGGGTCGAGGAAGCGGTTGAATAGCTGCACTGCATGCTCGCGGCGGCGTTTCTCACGCAGATAGGACTGGATGCCGTAGGTAAAACAGGCCAGCCAGCCGATCGACAGGGCGGAATACGGCTGCCATTGCAGCCGGTAGCCTAGCAGCGCATAGGTCAGCAGCAAAGCCACCAGCGAGACAATCAGCAGGCCGCCGATCATCCACAGCGGATGCTGTCCGCGCCGGAAGCCCAGCGCGCAGGCCAGGACCAGCATGGTTGCCAGCAGCGGAGACCACCAGCCCGGAGCGGGGCGCAGCCAGGATTCCTCGCGCAGATTGGCCATCGCCGTGGCGAGGATTTCCTGCCCCGGTGTCTGGGTGCTCAGCGGCGTCAGGCGGAAGTCGACCAGGCCGGGGGCGGTCGAGCCGATGATGATGATCTTGCCGGCCAGGTCGATGGGGGGCTTCGGGTTGCTCGATAGCGCCGACAAGTACAGCTTGGCGTAGGAGAGGTGGGTGAACGGCCGGCTGTACCAATGCATGATCACCGACGGCCGGGCCGGCAGCCGGGCGCCGAGGTCCGCCGCCACACGGGCGGCCAGGCCGGGGATGTGCCAGCCGCGATGCTCCCGGTAGATCGGCGCCTGCCGGCCGAAGCCGTCGCTATCGGTCAGGAAATTGATGTGCCCGGTCCTCCATTGCTCGCGCGGCAGGGCATTGGGCACCACCAGCGGCAGGGTCACGGCCGGGTCGGCCTTGGGTTGCGGGCGGATGCCCATCTGCGGCGGTAGGTCGGCCAGCCGGGTGCCAAGGCCATCGTTGGCGATCACGATCGGCAGGTAGACCGGCACCGGGCTCGCCTTGATCGCGTCGATCAGCACCTTGTCGCTGTCCGGGCGAAAGGTGTCTGGCTCGCTGAAGGTCAGGTCGAAGACGATGGCCTTGGGCTTCTGCGCCGCCAGGAAGGTGATCAGCTCGCCGTGCGCCGCCCGGGCCCACGGCCAGCGGCCGGCCAGCTCCAGCATCTGCTTGTCTTCCAGGCTGGCCTGGTCGATGTCTACCAGTACGATGTCCGAGGGGGGCGGGGTGTCGCGGGTATTGGTGAGTAGCGCGTCCCCCGCCTGGTGGTCGATGCGTTGCAGCGGCGCCGGCCCCCAGTACTGCATGACAACCAGCAGCAGAAACAGCACGGCCAGCCAGGGCGTGAGGTCGCGCCAGGCCGCCAGCGGCTTCTGGGTTGAACTATCACGCTCGGCAGGATTCACCAACTGTCTCCTCGGTCAGGAATGTGCGAATTCTGGCAGGTTTGCTGCAGTTTGCCAGTTCGCCTTGTAGAGGCCAGCCGGCATTGTGTCGTGGAGTGTTACGTTATAACATTTCCTCCATTCTCTTCCGGCCCGTCCCGATGTCTTCCGCCAACCTGTCCGAGCAACTCCAGCAAGCCGCCCATTGGTGCGAATCCCGTGGCGAGAAGCTGACCGACACCCGTCGCGACGTGCTGACGCTGCTGCTCGGCCACGAAGGGTCGCTGAAGGCCTACGAGATCCTGTCCGCCCTGCAGAAGACCAAGCCCAACGCGGCACCGCCGACGGTCTACCGCGCGCTGGATTTCCTGGTCGGGGTGGGGCTCGTGCACCGGCTGGATTCTCTGAACGCTTTTGTCGCTTGCCCGGTCTTCGCCGAACCGCACCACGCCTGCCACCCGCATGCCAGCCATCCGCACGGCCTGCTACTGGTCTGCGAGCGCTGCCATGGGGTGACTGAGTTGCCGCCGCCGGACTGGATCGCGCAGTTGCAGGCGGATGCGGTCGGCGTCGGCTTCCAGGTGACCGCGCACGAGCTGGAGATCAAGGGCCTGTGCCGCGCCTGCCGCGAGAAGGAGGTCGTATGAGCCACGACCATGCCGCTCACGCCGGGCATGCACATGTCGAGCATTCGCATACCGGCCACGACCACGGGCATCCCCCGGCGAGTCGCCAAGAACATCGGCATGCGCAGCCGCCGGCGGCGGTGCCGACCCGTTCCGGCTCGGTCGGCCGCTCCTTGCTGGCAATGAGCGCGGGACAGCGCCTGTTGTTGGTGCTGCCGCTGCTGGCCCTGCTGTGGGCTGGCGTTGCCTGGGCCTTATACGCATGAACGCCGCCGTTACCCTCGAGAACCTCACGCTGGCCTATCACCGCCACCCGGCGGTGCACCACGTATCGGGCAGCTTTCGCGAAGGCATCGCCACCGCCATCATCGGCCCGAACGGCGCCGGCAAGTCCACGCTGCTGAAGGCCCTGGTCGGCCTGGTGTCGCCCAACCATGGCAGGGTGCAGTTCCACCAGCTGTCGCGTGGCGAGATCGCCTACCTGCCGCAGCAAGCCAACATCGAACGACAGTTCCCGATCAGCGTGCTGGATACGGTGCTGCTGGGCGACTGGAAGAAAAGCCGCTGGCTGGGCGGTGTGTCGCGGACGGCGCTGACGCAAGCCGAAGACGCGCTGGCCGCAGTCGGCTTGGCCGGCTTCTCCGACCGTCCGGTTGGCAGCTTGTCCGCCGGGCAGTTCCAGCGTGTGCTGTTCGCCCGCATCCTGTTGCAGAACGCCCGCCTGATCCTGCTGGACGAGCCGTTCACCGCCATCGATGCGCGTACCACCGCCGACCTGCTGCGGGTGATCGACCACTGGCGCCATGAAGGCCGCACTGTGATCAGCGTGCTGCACGATTTCGAGCAGGTGCGCCGGCACTTTGCCGATTCCCTGCTGCTGGCCAAGGAATGCGTGGCCTGGGGGCCGACCGAATCGGTACTGACGCCCGAGAACCTGCGTCGCGCCAATGCGATGGCGGAAAACTGGATCGAGCACGCGCCGGTCTGCCACCGCGACGACAGCGAAGTCGCGCTGCCGTCCGCCTAAGAATCCCGAAAGTCTCACCCATGATCGACCTCTACGCCTGGTTCTGGCAGCCCTTTGCCGAATTCGCTTTCATGCGCCATGCGCTGATGGGCTGTGTGGCGCTGGCTGTCGGTTGCGCACCGATAGGCCTGCTGCTGGTGCTGCGCCGCATGAGCCTGATCGGCGACGCGATGAGTCACGCCATCCTGCCTGGTGCGGCCATCGCTTTCATCGCCTACGGCCTGTCGCTGGTGGCGCTGTCCATCGGCGGCCTGATCGCCGGGTTGGTGGTGGTGCTGCTGTCCGGCATGGTCACGCGGCTGACCCAGCAGAAGGAGGACGCCAGCTTCGCGGTGTTCTACCTGCTGTCGCTGGCGACCGGTGTGCTGCTGGTGTCGCGCTGGGGTAGCAACGTGGACCTGATGCACATCCTGTTCGGCACCGTGTTGGCGGTGGACAACGCGGCGCTGATGTTGGTCGCCGGCATTGCGACTGTCACGCTGCTGACGCTGGCGGTGCTGTACCGGCCGTTGGTGGTGGAAAGCTTCGACCCCGAGTTCCTGCGCGCTGCCGGCGGGGGCGGTGCGCTGGCGCACTTCGCCTTCCTGGTGCTGGTGGTGCTCAACCTGGTGGCAGGTTTCCAGGCGCTGGGCACGCTGATGGCAGTCGGCCTGATGATGCTGCCGGCGACCAGTTCCCGGCTGTGGGTGGAAAGCCTGCCGGCGCAGTTCGCGGTGGCCTTGGCATTGGCGCTGCTGTCCGGCTATTTCGGCCTGCTGGCGTCTTATCACGGCAATTTGCCGTCCGGCCCTTGCATCATTCTGACCGCCGGGGTGCTCTATATTCTCTCTCTGTTCCTGGGGCGCCAGGGCGGCCTGTTGTGGCGGGCATTGCGTCTGCGCCACCTCGAAGCCTGACTAATTTTCTCATCGCCGAACCGCCAGCCGGTTGGAACCAATCATCCGGCATGGCACTCTGATGCAGTCCGGTACACCTCGAATGTATGCGGCTGCACGCCGAACCGCCCGTCGGTTTTCCATGCGGAAGTCATGAAAATGGCGTGTAGTTAATTCATAGTCGGCATCGAGCCGGCACTCTGTGTGCTTCGCCGAGGAGATAAGCGATGAGTGAGTTCCAAATGATCGACGTTCCCGGATACAAAGGTCTGAATCGCCGTGCGGACGAGCGCAGACGGGAGATGACCGATCCCGAAGAGCGCGAATGGCGGCTGATCAATCTCTTGTTGAGCGGGTACGACCGTCGCCAGCACGGTCGTCGCATCAGCGACAGGCTGGTGCTGCAGTAAGCGGAAACGCGATGTCGGGCAGACGCCCGAAGCACAATGAAAAACGGGCAGCACAGGCTGCCCGTTTTGTTTGGATTGCGTGCTGACGGGCATCAAACCTTCAAGGCCGTCTCCAGCGCGATCTCAATCATATCGTTGAAGGTCTTTTGACGTTCTTCCGAGGTAGTGGCCTCGCCGGTGCGAATGTGGTCCGACACCGTCAGGATGCCCAGTGCCCGAGCACCGAATTCCGCCGCCACACCGTACAGGCCGGCGATTTCCATCTCCACCGCCAGTACGCCCATTTTTTCCATGGTGTCGAACATCTGCGGTTGCGGGGTGTAGAACAGATCGGCCGAGAACACATTGCCGATGCGCACCGGCTTGCCCTGTTCCTTGGCCGTGTCCGCTGCCGTGCGCAACAGCTCGAAATCCGCCGTGGCGGCGAAGTCGTGGCCGCCGAAGCGCATGCGATTCACGTTGCTGTCGGTGGAGGCGCCAATGGCCAGGATCACGTCGCGCAGCTGGATGTCGGTCCGCACCGCACCGCAGGAGCCGACGCGGATCAGCGTCTTCACGCCGTAATCCTTCACCAGCTCGGTGGCGTAGATGCTGGCCGACGGGATGCCCATGCCGTGCGCCATGATCGAAATGCGCTTGCCCTTGTACGTGCCGGTATAGCCATACATATTGCGCACGGCGGTGACCTGGCGGGCATCGGTCAGATAGGTCTCGGCGATCAGCTGCGCGCGCAGCGGGTCGCCCGGCATGATGGCGACGTCGGCGAACTC
>CBIHQA010000016.1:0-19395 GCA_966211475.1 uncultured Neisseriales bacterium | reverse complement strand
GGAACCCCCGCATCATCTGGCGCGATTCCCAGTCGATCCGCAGCACCAGCGCCAGTGCGACGCAGTTGGCCAGGATGCCGGAGCCGCCGAAGCTCATCAGCGGCAGGGTCAAGCCCTTGGTGGGCAGCAGGCCCATGTTCACGCCCATGTTGATAATGGCCTGGGTGCCCAGCCAGATGGCGACGCCAAAGGCGGCCAACGCCGACCAGTAGCGCTCCAGCCGCATCGCCTGCTTGCCAACGGCGAAGATGCGCCAGATCAGTACGCCGAACAGCAGGATCACGGCAGCCACTCCGGCAAAACCCAGCTCTTCGGCGATGATGGCCATCAGGAAGTCGGTATGCGCTTCCGGCAGGTAGTAGAGCTTTTCCACCGATCCACCGAGGCCGACGCCGAGCCATTCGCCGCGGCCGAAGGCGATCAGCGAATGGCTGAGCTGGTAGCCCTTGCCGAGCGGATCGGCCCAGGGGTCGAGGAAGCCCAGCACCCGCGCGCGGCGGTAAGGCGAGGTCGTCACCAGCAGGGTGAAACCGACGCCCAGCGACACCACCAGGCCGGCGAACAGCCGCCAGTTCATGCCACCGAGGAAGAGCAGCCCCATCGCGATGGCGGTGATCACGGCAAAGGCACCGAAGTCCGGTTCGGACAGCAGCAGGCCGCCGGTCACCAGCATCACCACCGCCATCGGCAGGAAGCCCTTGACCAGATCGTGCATGTAGGCGGACTTGCGGACCGTGTAGTCGGCGGCGTAGATCACCGCAAACAGCTTCATCAGCTCGGACGGCTGCAGGTTCACCACGAACAGCGACAGCCAGCGCTTGGAACCGTTGATTTCGCGGCCGACGCCCGGAATCAGCACCAGCACCAGCAGCGCCATCCCGAACAGGAACAGGTAGGGCGCGTATTGCTGCCACAAGCGGGTGGGGAACTGGTAGGTCGCGAACCCCAGCGAGAAGCCCACCCCAATGAAGATCGCCTGCCGCAGCAGGTAGTAGGTGATGCGGTAGCCGGTATCGCGGTCGGTGGCGGCATAGGCGATCGACGCGGAATACACCATCACCAGGCCGAAGGCGAACAGCAGCAGCGCAGACCACACCAGCAGCTCGTCGAAGCCTGCGGGCGGCGCCTGTCGGCGGAGTTGGCGGAAGGACAGCGAGGTCACGGCCGGTCCTTCGCCACACGGGCTGCAATCGCTTTCGCGGTGGTCACGAAGACCTCAGCGCGGTGCGCGTAGTTACGGAACATGTCCCAGCTGGCGCAGGCCGGCGACAGCAGCACCACATCGCCCGGTGCGGCGGCAGCGAATGCGGCTTCGGTCGCTTCCTCCAGCGTGGCATGGCGGCTGACCGGGCTGGCGCCTGCCAGTGCGTCCTGCAGCAGCGGCGCATCACGGCCGATCAGGAACACCGCCTTGGCGGTCTTTTCCACCGCGGCGCGTAGCGGAGCGAAGTCCTGGCCCTTGCCATCGCCACCGGCGAGCAGCAGCACATGACGCTGGCCATCGGCGCGGGCGAGACCATACAGCGCGGCTTCGGTCGCACCCACATTGGTGCCCTTGGAGTCGTCGATGAAGGTCACGCCATTGACGTCCAGCACGGCCTCCACCCGATGCGGCAGGCCGCGGAAGCTGGCGATGTGCGGCAGCACATCCTGGAGCGGGAAGCCGGCGGATTCGATCAGGGCGAGGGCTGCCAGCGTATTCGCGGCGTTGTGCAGGCCCTGCAGCGGCAGCTCCACCAGCGGCATCAGCGTGCGCTCGCCACGGGCGAGCTGCAGGCCGCCTGGCTCGTCCAGCAGGCCATAGTCGTCCTTGTCCGCCGGCGTCTTCAGGGTAAAGGTGCGCACCGCATGCTTCGGCAGGCGCATCTGCAGGCTGGCGGTGTCATCGCGGTTCAGCACCTGGGCACGGGCATGCAGGAAGATACGGGCCTTGGCCTGCGCGTACCCGGCCATGCCGTCGTAGCGGTCCAGGTGATCCTCGGACAGGTTCAGCACCGTGGCGCTGTCCAGGCGCAGGGTATGCGTGGTTTCGAGCTGGAAGCTCGACAGCTCCAGCACGAACACATCGGGGTAATCCACGCCGTCGGCGCAGTCTTCTTCGCAGGACTCCAGGGCGTCCAGCACCGGCAGACCGATATTGCCGGCCACCACCGTGCGATAGCCGGCCTTCTCCAGCAGATGGCCGACCAGCGTGGTGACGGTGCTCTTGCCGTTCGAACCGGTAATGCCGATGACCTTGGTCGGCCAGTCGCGGACATGGCGGGCGAACAGCTCTACGTCGCCAATCACTTCCACGCCCTTGGCGATCGCGCGCTGGATCGCCGGCTCGGCGATCGGCACGCCTGGGCTGGCGACCACCAGGTCGACCCCGCCGAACAGCATGTCGTCGAACGGCCCCAGATGGACCGCCACATGCGGCAATTGCGCGCGGAAGGTGGCCAGCTGCGGCGGCGCTTCGCGGGAGTCGGCCACGGTGACCGTCGCGCCGTGCGCGTCCAGCCAGCGGCAAGCGGAAAGCCCGCTGTCGCCCATGCCCAACACCAGTACGCGTTGATTGCCGTACATCCCGATTACCTCAGTTTCAGCGTGGCCAGCCCGAACAGGACCAGCATCATGGTGATGATCCAGAAGCGCACCACCACCTGCGTTTCCTTCCAGCCCTTCTTCTCGTAGTGGTGGTGCAGCGGCGCCATCAGGAAGATGCGCTTGCCCTTGGTCAGCTTGAAGTAGCTAACCTGCAGCATCACCGACACCGCTTCCATCACGAACACGCCGCCCATGATGGCCAGCACGATTTCCTGGCGGACGATCACGGCAACCGTACCCAGCGCGGCACCAATGGCCAGCGCGCCGACGTCGCCCATGAATACTTCCGCCGGGTAGGCGTTGAACCACAGGAAGCCGAGCCCCGACCCGACCATGGCGGCGCAGAACACCACCACTTCGGCGGCGCCGGGGATATGCGGCAGGCCCAGGTATTTGGAGAAGATCGCGTTACCGGCGACATAGGCGAACACCGCCAGCGCGCCCGCCACCAGCACCGACGGCATAATCGCCAGGCCATCCAGCCCGTCGGTCAGGTTCACCGCGTTGCTGGTACCGACGATCACCAGGTAGGTCAGCACCATGAAGCCCAGCATCCCGAAGGGGTAGGCGATGGTCTTGAAGAACGGCACGATCAGCGTGGTCTGGGCGCTGGCTTCGCGGAAGGCGCTCAGCGTGAAGTTGCCGTGGGTGGCCAGCCAATAACCGGCGATCAGCGCGATAGCCGTCTGGCCAAGCATCTTGGCCTTGGCCGACAGGCCCTTCGGGTCCTTGTAGACCACCTTCTTGTAGTCATCGATGAAGCCGATCAGGCCAGTACCCAGCGTGACGAACAGCAGCAGCCACACGTAGTGCACCCGCAGGTCGCCCCACAGCAGGGTGGTGATGGCGATCGACAGCAGGATCAGCGTGCCGCCCATGGTGGGCGTACCGGCCTTCACCAGGTGGGTTTGCGGGCCGTCGTTGCGGATCGGCTGGCCGACCTTCATCTGGGTCAGCTTGCGTATGACCGCCGGGCCGAGCCACAGCGACAGGAACAGCGCGGTCAGGATCGAAAACACACCGCGCAGCGTGATGTAGCTGACCACGTTGAAGGCACGGATTTCCATGCCGAGCCATTGGGCGAGGAGTAGCAGCACGTTAGTGCGCCCCTTTCTGATCGTCGGTTTCGAGCTTCAATGCATCCACGACGCGCTCCATGCGCATCGAACGGGAGCCCTTCACCAGCACGGCGCTTTGCGCGTCCAGCGTCGGCGCAAGCGCGGCCGTCAGTGCGGCCACATCGTCAAACTGCCGTCCTTCGGCGCCGAAGGCCGCCACGGCCTGCGGCGTATCCAAACCGTAGGCGTACAGCGCATCGGCGCGGCCGACCGCGTAGGCACCGACCTCGGCATGCAACTGGGCGCTATCCGGTCCCAGCTCGCCCATACCGCCCATTACGAAGATGCGGCGGCCCGGCAGCTGGGCCAACACATCGAGCGCAGCCTTCATCGAACCGGGATTGGCGTTGTAGGTGTCATCCACCAGCAGGCCGCCGAAGCGGGCCGGCTTGACCTGTAAACGACCCTTGGTGCCGGCGTAAGCGGCCAACCCTTGGGCAATGGCGTCCAGCGCGATACCCAGCGCCAACGCAGCCGCGGTGGCTGCCGCGGCATTCTTGACGTTGTGCGCGCCGGGGATTGCCAGCCGCGTCGCCAGCTCGCCTTCCGGCGTGTTCAGCACGATATCGCTGGACAGTGCGCCGAGCATCGCAGTCGCGGTGACATCGCCCTTGTTGAGGCCGAAGGCAATCTGCCGGCGACCCGGATTGAGGCTGCGCCAGTAGTCGGCAAACTCGTCCTCGGCATTGAGGATCGCGGTACCGCTGGCAGCCAGCCCTTCGTAGATCTCGCCCTTGGCCTCGGCCACGCCGCGCAGGCTGCCGACACCTTCCAGATGCACCGGCATCGCATTGTTGATCAGCGCCACGTCGGGCTTGGCCAGCCCGGTCAAATAGCGGATCTCGCCGTGATGGTTCATGCCCATCTCGATCACCGCATAGCGATGCGTCGCCCGCAACCGCAGCAGGGTCAGCGGAACACCCAGGTCGTTGTTCAGGTTGCCCTGGGTGGCCAGCACCTTGTCGGCACCGCCGGCTGCCGCTGCGCAGATGCAGGTCAGCAGGTCCTTGACCGTGGTCTTGCCGGACGAGCCGGTCACCGCCGCCACCGGAATAGCGAAACGCTGGCGCCACAGGCTGCCGAAGCGCCCCAAGGCCAGCTTACTGTCGTCGACGATGACCTGCGGAATCGGGCTGTCCGCCACCTCGCGGGACACCAGCGCGGCAACCGCACCGGCCTGTGCCGCAGCGGCCAGGTAGTCATGCCCGTCCAGCCGTTCGCCGACGATGGCAACGTACAACGCGCCGGCCGGCAGACTGCGGGTGTCCTGGCTGACGCTGTTGAACGCCACGTCGTTGCCGACGAGGCGTCCATCCAGCCAACGGGCCAGTTCTGCGGTGGTCAGCATCGCCTCAGCCATGGTGTGCCTCCCGCCAGCTGGCAAGGGCCGCCTGTGCTTCTTCGACGTCGTCGAAGTGATGTTTGGTGATGCCGATGATCTGATAGTCCTCGTGACCCTTGCCGGCGATCAGCACCACGTCGCCAGTACGCGCCAGCGAGACGGCAGTCGTGATCGCAGCACGACGGTCGATTTCGATTTCGTGGCTACCAGCCACGCCCGCCGCCACTTGCTCGACGATGCGCTGCGGGTCTTCGGTACGCGGGTTGTCGCTGGTGACGATGGTGTGGTCAGCCAGCCGGCCGGAAATCTCGCCCATCACCGGGCGTTTGCCGGGATCGCGGTCGCCGCCGCAACCGAAGACGGAAATCAGCCGCCCACCCTCGGGCAGCACGGCCTTGAGGGTGGACAGCGCCTTTTCCAGCGCGTCCGGGGTGTGCGCATAGTCGACCACGACCAGCGGCTCGTCGATGCCATTGCCGACCCGCTGCATTCGACCCGCCACGCTCTTGATGCCGCTCAGCGCGCGCACCGCATCGGCCAACGCCACGCCCTCGGCCAACAGCACGCCCAGTACGCCCAGCAGGTTGGAAACGTTGAAGGCACCGATCAGGCCGGTGGTCACCTGCGCCTCACCCTGAGGGGTGATCAGATGCAGAGTGGTTCCGGCAAGACCAAGCTGGATCGACGAGCAGCGGATGTCGCCCTGCTCCAGCCCATAGGTGGTGACTTGCGCGCCGAAGCGACGGGCTGTCGCCACCAGGGTGGCGTCGAACGGATCGTCGTCGTTCACCACTGCATGTTGCAGGCCCGGCCAAGCGAACAGCTTTGCCTTGGCGGCGCCGTAGGCTTCCATGGTGCCGTGGTAGTCGAGATGGTCGCGGGTCAGGTTGGTGAACAGCGCGGTCGAGAAGCGGGCTCCGTTCACACGGCCTTGGTCGAGCGCGTGAGAGGACACCTCCATCGCCACCACCCGTGCACCGGCATCGCGGTAATCGGCCAGCAGGCGTTGCAGGCTCACCGCATCCGGCGTGGTATTGGCGGCTTCCGCCAGATCGCCCGCAAAACCGTTGCCCACCGTGCCGATCACCGCCGTCTTGCGGCCCAGCGCGCTGAAGGCCTGCATCAGCCAGTGGCTGCTGGAGGTCTTGCCGTTGGTGCCGGTTACGCCGATCAGCGACAGTTGGCTGCTCGGCTCGCCATACAAGGCGGCGGTAATGTCGCCAAGCTGCTCACGCAGATCGCGCACCGGCTCGTTCGGCACCGTCCAGGCGGGGTTCCAGGTAAAGCTGTCGGCCTCCCACAGCACGGCGATCGCGCCGCGCGCAATGGCGTCGGCAATGTACTGACGGCCATCCACCTTGTCGCCCGGCACGGCCAGGAACAGGCTGCCCGGCACCACGGCACGGCTGTCCAATGTGGCAGAGGCCGGCATCACGCCAGCCCGTTTCAGTTGGTCGAGGATAGGATGGCTCATAGCCCCTCCTCCGCTTCCGGCTCGTCAAAGCCCGGGATGATCACGGTCTTGGCGGGCGAATCCGGCGGCACTCCCATGGTGCGCATCAGGCCGGCGACCACTTTGCTGAACACCGGCGCGGCGACCTGGCCGCCGTAGTGACGGACCGGATCCGGCTCGTCGATCATGATGGAGACGATCACACGCGGGTTGGACACTGGTGCCACACCGCTGAAGGACGCCACATAGCGGTCCTTGTAGTAGCCACCGCCGGGCATGAACTTATAGGCGGTCCCGGTCTTGCCGGCCACGCGGTAGCCGACCACCTGCGCGAGCTGGGCCGTACCGCCCGGCTGGGTCACGGTCTCCATCATCTTCAGCATGGTCTGCGCGGTTTCCGGCTTGATCACCTGAGTGGCGGGCGGCGGCGCAGCCACCTTCAGCACGGATACCGGCCGGATCGCGCCGTTGTTGGCGAAGATCATGTAGGCGCGGGCGATCTGCATCAGCGATACGGCCTGGCCATAGCCATAGCCCATGGTCGCCTGCTCGATCGGCCGCCAGGACTTGAACGGCCGCAGGCGGCCATGCGCCTCGCCGGGGAAGCCGGTGTTCGGCGGCTTGCCGAAGCCCACACGGTCGTACATCGACCACTGCATCTCGGGCGGCATCTTCAGGGCAATCTGCGCCGTACCGATGTTGCTCGACTTCTGAATCACACCGCCGGTGGTCAGCGTGCCGTAGTTGTGGGTGTCGGTAATCACGCGGTTGTACAGCGTCATGCTGCCCTGCGTGACGAAGCTGCTTTCCGGCGTGATGATGCCGTTGTCGAGCGCGGCCGAAATGGTGATCGGCTTCATCATCGAGCCTGGCTCGAACTGGTCGGTCAGCACCCGGTTACGCATGCGGGCCGGGTCGACCCCCGTGCGGTTGTTCGGGTTGTAGGTGGGCACGTTGGCCAGCGCCAGCACCTCGCCAGTGTGGGCGTCGAGCACCACGATGCCGCCGCCCTTGGCCTTGGCAGCCGCGACGCCAGCCGCCAGTTCGCGGAAGGCCAGGTACTGGATGTTGCGGTCCACCGACAATGTGACGGTCTCACCGTCCTTGGGCAGCTGCTTGGTGCCGACGTCTTCCACCGCATAGCCCTGCCGGTCGCGAATCACCGTCCAGGTACCCGACTTGCCGGCCAGCACGCTGTTCTTGGCCCGCTCGATGCCTTCCACGCCGTGGTCGTCCACGTCGGTGAAACCCACCAGGTGGGCCATCCATTCGTTGGCAGGATAGAAGCGCTTGTATTCCGGCTGCTGGTAGACGCCCGGTACCTTCAGCGCCAGCACCTGCTCGGCCAGCTCCGGGTTGATGCGGCGGCGCAGAAACACGAATTCGCGCTCTTTCTGCGCGAACTTGGCCCGCACGTCGCTTTCTTTCAGCCCCAACAGGTTGGCCAGTTGCTTGAACTGGTCCGGCGTGATGCCTTCAGCTTCCGCCGGGCTCGCCCAGATACTGGCCACCTTCACGCTGCGGGCCAGCGTTTCGCCCCAGCGATCGGTGATCACGCCACGCTTGGATTCCAGCGGAATCACACGGCGGTAGCGGGCTTCGCCTTCCTTTTGCAGGAAATCCTCTTCGCGCACCTGCAGGAACAGGGCGCGCCCCACCAGCGCCAGGAAACCGGCGCCGATCAGACCGACCACCAGCCCGGCCCGCCATGCAGGCAGCTTCAGGGCCAGTGCGGGGTTTGCATATCGTCCGCGCGCCATGATCATTCTTCCTTCGGCGGCTCGACGATGACCGCGTCGCCATCCTGCGTCACCACACGGGTGCGCTCCGGCGCCGGGGTTTTCATCTTCAGTTGCTGGGTTGCTTCGCGTTCGATGCGCGAATGCATGCCTTGCGTGCTCTGTTCGAGCAGCAGCTTGTCGTAGTCCTCACGATATTGACGCGCAGCCTGGTCCTCCTGCTGCAACGCCACGTACAGGCGGCGCGACTTGTGCTGCGCCGTCACCACCATCAGCGCGCTCGCCATCACCGCCAGGATCAACATCAAATTAAGCTTGAACATCGCCACCTCCGCGCTTCTCGGCAATGCGCAGCACCGCGCTGCGCGCCCGTGGATTGGCGGCGACTTCGCGCTCGCTCGGCCGGGTAGCACGGCCGATCAGCGTCAGTTCGGGCTCTGGCAGGTCCGCCGCCTTGACCGGCAAGCGGCGCGGCGGCTGCTTGACGGTGGCGGCATCGCGCAGGGCATGCTTGACGATGCGGTCTTCGAGCGAGTGGAAGCTGATCACCGCCAGCCGTCCACCAGGCTTTAGACGCCGAATCGCCTGAGGAATCACCCCTTCGAGGTCTTCGAGCTCGCGATTGATGTGAATCCGTATAGCCTGAAAGGTACGCGTCGCGGGATCCTGGCCCGGCTCGCGGGTGCGGACGGCCTTTGCCACGATCTGGGCAAGTTGGCGGGTCGTGTCGATGGGGCTCTGCTCGCGTGCAGCAACAATCGCGCTTGCAACCTGTTTAGCAAACCGCTCTTCGCCATAATCCCTGATCACCCTGGTGAGTTCCGCCTCGGAGGCGGTATTGACCCACGCGGCAGCGGTCATGCCGCCTTGCGTGTCCATGCGCATGTCGAGCGGCGCATCGAAACGGAAAGAAAAGCCGCGCTCGGGCGTATCGATTTGGGGCGAGGACACCCCGAGGTCCAGCAGCACACCATCGACCGCCGCCACCCCCAGCTCATCCAGGGCGGACTCCAGCTCGGAGAAGGACGCGTGCACGATCTGGAAGCGGGCATCGCCCAGGCTTTCGGCGGTGCGGATGGCTTCGGGGTCTTTATCGAAGGCAATCAGCCGCCCCTGCGGCCCGAGTTCGGCGAGGATGCGGCGGCTGTGCCCGCCACGGCCGAAGGTGCCGTCGACGTAGATACCGTCCGGTGGTATGGAGAGAGCCGCCACCGCTGCGTCCAGCAACACGGTGACGTGTCCCGTTGCCGCGGCCATTAGAGCGAGAACCCTTCAAGCTCGGTCGGCATGCCCCCGGCACTGTATTCCAGGGCGACGTCGCACTGGCGCTGCCAGGCGAGCTCGTCCCACAGCTCGAATTTCTTGCCCTGCCCGATCAGCACCACGCGCTTGTCCAGTCCGGCAAAGGCACGCAGCTCGGGGGACACCAGGATGCGGCCGGCCGTGTCCATCTCGAGGTCTTCGGCATAGCCGACGACCACGCGCTGGTAGGCACGAAGTTGAGGATTGAAGCTGGAAACACTATTGAGCTTGTCTTCGATGGGACCCCATTCGGGGGCCGGGTAGAGCAGCAGACACTTGCTGGGATCGGCGGTCAGCACCAGCTTGTTTTCGGACATCTCGGCGAGCGCATCGCGATAGCGAGCCGGGATCGCCAAGCGTCCCTTGCTATCGAGATTTAAAATGGCGCTGCCACGAAAACCCACGGTGTCCCCACTTGGCCGGTTTGTTGGGAGAAATCTCCACAAAAACCCACTTTTTCCCACTTGGCGCCACTATAGGAGAACTCGCAGGGACCAGTCAAGGCGCTGCGGGCGATTTTTCCTTTTGAGACAATGACTTACGGGATTTTCTTAAGAAACGCATTTCTCCTTGTAAATGAAGGAGATAGCGCATATTTAGAAAGTAAAACTTTAAGGCTTTTGTCATATTCGGCAGTCGCCGTGCGTCGGCTTGCTTCCGACGACTCCGTCGTGGGGCGAATGCCCAAAATTCGCCCCTTCTCCACCCGAATGTGGGGAAATCGTCCCAATCTGGACAGGCCGGACCGATTCCCCTAGCCTCGGCACATCCTCACCCGGGTTTCTCCCATGCGCCGCCTTGCTCCGCTCGCCCTGCTGATCCTTTGCGCCTGCTCACAGACCAAGCCCACCATCGAATGGCTGGCGAACCGGCACGGACTGGATGCCCCGGTCACCGCCACGCCGCTTGGGAACGATCGGTGGCGCATTCGGGTGGACACCAGCACGCTGTTCCTGACCGAAGATGCACAGGCGCTGTTTCAGCAGAGCGCCGAAAAGCGCTGCCAGGATATTGGCAAGCCGGCGGTCGAGGTGGAGACCATGGCCATGGGCATCGACAACAGCCTGACCGGGGGTCGCCGCTTCGCCGAAGGCGTCGTCCATTGCCGGAGCATCAGCTGAAGCGGACGGGCCGGCATCATGCCCGGACAACCGGCCTCTTGTTCTTACCCCGTCACCACGCCTAGCATGTCGTTTACACTGACATGCGCTGAGCCTCCATGCACTTTGATGCAGTCAATCCTCACTTCCTGAATCAGGTCATGGCGTCCGCCGACCAGCACGACATCACGGTCAGCGAAGACATCATCTCCGAACAGGGTGTGAAGCTGCTGGCCCGTGGTGCCAAGGTCAGCGCAGACCTTTATGACCGGCTGGCGCGTCACAAACTGTCGCGACCGCTGGAAGTCAGCCTGTCCGTCAGCGACAAGCTCGACGCCGAAGCGCTGGGCAAACACCTAACCAAGCATGTTTCCGCCCATACCTGGCTCGAGGCCTGGATCGGTGGCCGCGAAGCGCTTGCCACGCTGCACTCCGCCGTATTGGCCCTCCCGCTGACCGGCCCGGCCTTGAATACCCTGACGGTGCTCGCCACCAACCACTCGCGCCAGTTCCACAACGCCCTCACCGTGCTGACAGTCAGCAGCGGTCTGGCGAGGGAGCTCAAGGCGAATGCCGAGACGCAGGCCACCCTGTATACCGCCGCTTTGCTGCACAACGTCGGCTACCTATACCTGTCGCCCACCTTGTGGGTGGACAACCGCCCGCTCCCGCCCAACGACTGGCGGCAATTGTCCGCACACCCGGTCATCGGGCAGCTCTGGGCAGGGGAATGCGCGAAGCTGTCCCCGCAGGTCGGCGAAGCAATCGGTCATCACCACGAACGGGGAGACGGTTCAGGCTATCCGCACCAGACTCCGCTCGGACAGCGGCCCCAAGCAACCCAGCTGCTGGCTGCCGCCGAACTGATCAGCGGCGTGCTGTTGCAAAGCGCAGACCCGACGCGCCTGCGCGTGGCATTGACGATGCTGCCGGCCAGCTTGCCGGCCGCCGTCCGGGATGCGGCGTTGCATCGTGCGCGCTCGCTATCGCCGATCAGCCCCAAGCCGCATGCGCTGCTGCAGATCACCGACGCAACCCGTGACATGCTGCTGCGCTTCGGACAAGCGCTGGACGAGCTGCATGACCTTAGTCAGTCCCCGCAAGGCGCGGCGGCCCGCAACACCAGCGAACGCCTGGCGGATCGGCTCAATGCCATCCAGCGCGCCTTCACCGCTGCCGGCATCGACATGTGGACGCAATACGGGGAAAACGATCCGGGCTCGCCGGCCTGGCACGAACTTGCCTGCCTGGTGTCGGAAACCAACTGGCAGACCCGCCAGCTGGCACGCGACCTGAGTCGCCAGACGCTCGCCCTGCCGGTGGCCGAACAGGCGAGGTTCGAACCGCTGATCGCGCTGTTCCTGGGCCTGTCGGATGCCTTGACCGAACTGCATTAACCGACCGGCACTGACTCACCGTGGAAAAACACCTGCTGGTGGTCTGGCACAGCCAGACCGGTCGCACCCGCACCCTGCTCGACGCCGTCCTGCGAGGCGCGGCCAACTTCGAGGATGAGGTGTCCGTCCGCTGCCTGCCCGCCCTGCAAGCTGGTCTGGATGACCTATTGTGGGCCGATGGCCTGCTGATGGGTACGCCAGAGAATTTCGGCTATATGTCGGGCGCGCTGAAGGACTTCCTGGATCGGACCTATTACCCGGCACAGGGCAAGATGGAAGGCCGGCCCTATGCGGTCTTCGTGTCGGCCGGCAACGACGGGTCCGGTGCCGTCACCGCCATTGAGCGGATTGCTCGCGGCTACGGCTGGCAGCGGGTGGCCGACCCGCTGGTAGTGCGCGGGGATCCGACCCAAGCAGACCTGGCCGCCGCCGAAGAGCTTGGCGCGCTACTTGCCGCCGGACTCTCCGCTGGAATCTTCTAGCACTACCACCTGGTCGCGCCCCGCCCGCTTCGCCTGATAACAGGCGGAATCCGCCCGGCCCAGGGCCTGTGCCAGCGCCCCATCGCCCACCGGCAACGCAGTCACCCCGATCGACACGCCGACCTGGAAGCGTCGCCCCTGATTTTCAAACACATAGTCGCGCACCGCTTGCCGCAACCGCTCGGCGAGCTGGCGGGCGGACTCCACACTGCAATGCGGCAGCAGCACCACGAACTCGTCGCCGCCAAGCCGCGCCAGCATGTCACCGACCCGCAATTCGGTGGCCAGCACCACGGTCAGCTCCCGCAGCAATGCGTCACCGGCGGCATGGCCAGCCTGATCATTAACCCACTTGAAGCCATCCAGATCCAGCAACAGCAGGCTGTGCGGGCCATCCGCCAGGGTGCCGGGCCAGGCCGCCCGCAAACCGTTCCGATTCAGCAGGCCAGTCAGCGGATCGTGAGTCGCCTCGTAGCGCAATGTGCGTGTCAACGAACGAGCCGCCGAATCGTCGTGGCACACCACCACCCACCCGGCCCGACCGTCAGCACCAGGCAGGGCTGCCACCCGGCCCGCCAGCGGGATCGGCTCGCCATCACGCGGGTGCAGGACGATATCGCCCGGCAGGTCGAACACGGAATCCGGCGCTCGCATCAATTCCAGCCAGGATGCAGCCGCGCCCTTGTCGTAGCGGGACAATGGCAGGATATCGTCCAGCGGCTGGCCCTGCGCCTCCTCCGCACGCCAGCCGGTCAGGCGTTCAGCCGCGGGGTTGAGGTGCTGCACCCGCCCCTCCGCATCCGAGGTCGCCACCGCATCCGCGATGGCTTGCAGGGTGCTCCAGACCCGCTCGTGGGCCGATGCCAGCACGGCGGTCTGCCGTTCCACTTCGCTCTGCAACTGGTCCGCATGCTCCCGCAGCGCCCGGTCCCGTTTGCCGAGCGCGACGGCCATCCGGTTGAAGGCCTGCGCCAGCAGCCCCAACTCGTTCTGGGACCGCACCGGCAACTGCAGCGCCCGCTCGCCTTCCGCGAAGCTATCCAGCGCCCGTACCAGCCGACCCAGCGGCTGCGCGACGATGCGCCGCAGCAGGACATAGAGCAGCAACAGCTCTACCGTCACCAGCGCCAGCCCCATCCACAGTACGGCTGCCGCATCCCGTTGCACACGGGCTGCCACCAAGTGACGCGGATAGGCGGTGGCCAGTACCCAATCCGGCCCTGCCAGAGGCGCCAGGGCGACGTAGTCGGGCAGATCGGGCTGATCCAGCACCGCCGTCTTGCCCCCCGACCTCAGCATCGCATCCAGGGTGGCAATCAGTAGCGGGTCGCGGGAATCATGGACAGTGAACATCCCGTCATGCTGCTGGATGGCCGATAACCAACGCGGGTGATAGAGCAGCAGCCCGTCGCGCCGCATCAGGAAGCTATAGCCGCCCGGCAAGGCGCTATGGTCGATGCGCCGCTTGAGGTCGGCCAGGTCGAGGTCGTGACCGAGTGTCGCCACATGGATGCCGCCGATGTCGACCGGCGTCACCACCGTCACGCTCCAGTCGCCGGACACCTTGTCCATCGTCAGCTCCTCCCAGACCATCTCGCGATGCGGGTTGTAGCTGACCGTCGCCCGGCGGTTGTATTCGGAATAGAACTCGGAGTACGCCGCCTGGCCGTTCTCGGATGAGGACAGGCGCATGTTGTAGTCCGGCTGGCTGGGATAATAGGTGGCGTCGACGTTTTCACGCAGCGTGATCCAGGTATCGATGAATCGCCGCTTCCAGGATTGGCCATGCTGCTCGGCCAGCGCCTTGATCAACAGGGTACGTCGTGCCAGCTGCGGGTCCAGGGTGACGCCACGACCGACGAAGAGGCTTGCCTCGACCTTGCCATCGAAGTGGTCGGCACGGGATCGGCGGGTGCCATCAGGCCGCGCCTCGGTCACCGCCTCCAGGCGGGCCATCACGTCGGGCGGGGTCGGGTCGTTCCAATGCCGCACCAACGCTTCGCGCAGCATGGCATGGCTGTCGACCACGTCGGAAAGAATGCGGGATTCCAGCTGGGCATGCAGCACGGCTTGGCGCCGCATGTCGTCCAGGATGCGGGCGGTAGAACGCTCCTGCGTCTGCAGATAACCCCACGCCAGACCCGCCAGAATCGCCAGTGTAGTCAGCAGGCCGATCCAGAAGATGGCCTGACGGGTGAGCGAACGATTCAACCAGCTTAGGGGTCGGATCATCGGGGGGAGCGGCGAAAAGTCATTGTTCAATGTAGACCATCACCGCTTCTCCCTTGTATCCGCCTTAGTCCCGGCGCCAGGTGGTGCCGGCTGCGCCATCCTCCAGCACCACGCCAGCCGCGGCCAGCTCATCGCGGATGCGGTCGGCCTCGGCGAAATTGCGGGCCTTGCGCGCCGCCTGCCGGTCCGCAATCAGCGCATCGATCTTCTCGGCTGTCAGGCCGCCCGCATCGGCACTGCCTTGCAGGAAAGCATCCGGATCGCGCTCCAGCAACCCCAGCACGCCGCCAAGTTGCTTGAGCAACCGCCCCTCGGCCGGATCGCGCGACTTGTTGACCTCATTGGCCAGCTCGAACAGCACAGAGACTGCCTCAGAAGTGTTGAAGTCGTCATCCATCGCGGTCTTGAAGCGGGCCGCATACGGGTTCGACCAGTCGATACCCTGGTCGGGCGCCAACTCCAGACCACGTAGCGCGGTGTACAGGCGGGTCAGCCCATGCTTCGCATCCACCAACAGGCTGTCGGCGAAGTTCACCGGGCTGCGGTAATGGCTGCGCACGATGAAGAAGCGGATCACCTCGCCATCGAAGTGCGACAGCACATCGCGAATGGTGAAGAAGTTGCCGAGCGACTTCGACATCTTCTCGCCATTCACCTGGATGAAGCCGTTGTGCAGCCAGTAATTCACGTAGGCATGATTGTGGGCACCCTCGCTCTGGGCGATCTCGTTCTCATGGTGCGGGAACTGCAGGTCCTCGCCGCCGCCATGGATGTCGAAATGCGCGCCCAAATGATATTCGCTCATCACCGAGCACTCGATATGCCAGCCCGGACGGCCCGGTCCCCAGGGCGACGGCCAGGACGGCTCGCCCGGCTTGGCGGCCTTCCACAGCACGAAGTCGAACGGATCGCGCTTGTGCGGATCCACATCCACCCGCTCGCCGGCTCGCAGGGCATCCAGCGTCTTGCCGGACAGCTTGCCGTAGCCGGGAAACTCGCGCACCGCGTAGTACACGTCCCCGTTGTCGGCCGGATAGGCACGACCGTTGGCGATCAGCGTCTCGATCAAGGTCACCATGCCCTCGACGTGCTGTGTCGCGCGCGGCTCGAAGCTCGGCGGCAGCAGGTTGAGCGCAGCACAGTCCTCGTGCATTGCCTGGATGAAGCGGTTGGTCAGCGCGTCGATCGGCTCGCCGTTCTCCAACGCGCGCTTGATGATCTTGTCGTCGATGTCAGTGATGTTGCGGACGAAAGTGACGTCGAGACCCGAGGCTTGCAGCCAGCGATACACCACATCGAAGGCCGCCAGCATGCGGGCATGGCCGATGTGGCAGAAGTCGTAGACCGTCATCCCGCACACATACATCCGGACTTTGCCGGCTTCGATCGGTTGGAAGACTTCCTTCTTGCGGGTCAACGTGTTGTGCAGGGTCAGCATAGGTGCCTCATGTGCGGGTCTCCGCCATTTTAAGGGCAGTAGAACAGAACAACAAAAACGCCGCCCGAGGGCGGCGCGGAGGGGGACGCTTGCGCGCCGCCCTGGAGTTCAGGAACAGTTTTTCGAAATAACGGCTTCGAGGCTGGCGATCGATGCCGCAGCGCTTTGATCATCCAGGTATACGCGCTGTCCATCGGCGTTGACCTGATAGATCCGTGACGCCTCTTTCATCCGGGCCAGATGATCCCGTGCCTCAGCGCATTGTTGCTTGCGATTTGCCTGATCGCGTTCCTGGGTTACCGCGTCCATTTTCCGCCGTTGGAAATCCGCCTCCTTGGCAGACCAGTCTTCCTGTGAGGCGGCAGTACCATTCGCCGTACCGGCGCGAACATTCAGTGTCGCGGCCTTGCCGTTCTGCGGCGGCGTCTCCGAATAGTGGGTGACACCATTCGCATCGACCCACTTGTATAGCGCAGCCTGTCCCACGAGAGGTGCAAGCAGCAAAAGGAGAAGCACAGGACGCAACATGTGTTCGACCTTCAAAAGACATGCCTATACGAACAGCATATCAGCCGCGTTCGATTCCGCTCAAGCCAACACCTTGGCCCAAGAATCCTTCAGCCCCACAGTGCGATTGAACACCAACCTCTGACCCGGCACATGATCCCGCCGATCGGTGCAGAAGTAGCCCAGGCGCTCGAACTGGTAGCGGGTTTCCGGCGCGGCATCCTTCACGCAGGCCTCCACCCAGCCCTGCACCACGGTCAGCGATTCCGGGTTCACGAAGGTCTTGAAGTCGATCTCGTTGCCGGCCTCGTCCTTGGTGGCATCCGGGCGCGGCACAGTGAACAGGCGGTCGTATAGCCGCACTTCGGCCCGCACAGCGTGTTCGGCCGACACCCAGTGGATCACGCCCTTGACCTTGCGGCCGACCGGGTTCTGACCCAGCGTGTCCGGGTCGAGCGAGCAGCGCAGTTCCACCACACGGCCGTCTGCGTCCTTCACCACCTCGTCGCACTTCATCACGTAGGAGTAGCGCAGGCGCACCTCGCCGCCCGGCGTCAGCCGCTGCCAGCCCGGCGGCGGCACTTCGGCGAAGTCTTCGCGTTCGATGTACAGCTCGCGGGCGATCGGCACCTCACGGTCGCCAAATTCCGGATGATTCGGGTGGAAGCCGGCGCGGCGGCTGCCGGTCACATCTTCCTGGTAATTGGTCAGCACTACCTTGATCGGGTCGATCACCGCCATCACGCGCGGGGCATCGTGCTCCAGGTCTTCGCGTACCGCGCCTTCCAGCACGCTCATGTCGACCACGTTCTCGGACTTGGACACGCCAATCCGCTGGGCAAACAAGCGGATGCCGCCCGGCGTGTAGCCGCGGCGGCGCATGCCGGAAATCGTGGGCATGCGCGGATCATCCCAGCCGGACACCAGCGCCTCCTGCACCAACGCGTTCAGGCGACGTTTGGAGGTGATCGCATACAACAGCTCCAGCCGCGAGAATTCATATTGGCGTGGATGGCAACCGATGCTGATGTTGTCGAGCACCCAGTCGTACAGCGGGCGATGGTCCTCGAACTCCAGCGTGCACAGGCTGTGGGTAATGCCCTCGATCGCGTCCGAGATGCAGTGGGTGTAGTCGTACATCGGATAGATGCACCATGCATCGCCGGTTCGATGGTGCGTGGCACGGCGGATGCGGAAAATCACCGGGTCGCGCATGTTGAGGTTGGGCGAGCCCATGTCGATCTTCAGCCGCAGCGTCTTGCTGCCGTCCGGGAACTCGCCAGCCCGCATCCGGCGGAACAGGTCGAGGTTCTCCTCGGCCGGCCGGTCGCGATAGGGGCTGTTGCGGCCCGGCTCGGTCAGGTTGCCGCGGTATTCGCGCATCTGTTCCGGCGTCAGGTCGTCGACGAACGCCTTGCCCGCCTGGATGAGCTCCTCGCCGTACCGATAGAGCTGCTCGAAATAGTCCGACGCGTAGCGGACTTCGCCATCCCATTCGTAGCCCAGCCAGCGCACGTCATCCTGGATGGCCTGGACGTATTCGTCCTCTTCCTTCTCCGGATTGGTGTCGTCCATCCGCAGGTTGCACAGGCCCTGGTAGTCGACTGCGAGACCGAAGTTCAGGCAGATCGACTTGGCGTGACCCACGTGCAGATAGCCATTCGGCTCCGGCGGAAAGCGCGTCACGATAGACGAATGCTTGCCCGAGGCCAGGTCGGCATCGATGATGTTACGGATGAAGTTGGATACGGCGGGTGCGTCGCTCATCGCTGTCTTTTGCGGTGCAATAACTGTAAGAAGGGATTGTAACTGGATTCCGTGCGCCGCTAACTTCGGAACATGAAATACACGGCGCCCAGCATGCACAGCGCCGCCCACACGAAGTCCCACTTGAAAGCCTGCCCCATGTAGAACATGGAGAACGGCACGAACACCGACAGGGTGATGATCTCCTGCAGTATCTTCAGCTGCGGCAACGTCAGCGACTGAAAGCCGATCCGGTTGGCCGGCACCTGCAACAGATACTCGGCCAGTGCGATCATCCAGCTGAGCACCGCAGCGGTGTACCATGGGGAAGCCGCCAGGTTCTTCAGATGCCCGTACCAGGCGAAGGTCATGAATACATTCGATCCGACCAGCAGGACAATGCAGATTAGTGTAGGCGAGAGGGACAGTGGCATATCGGAATGGTGAAGAGGTGCTTCGGAAACCGCAGCCCGGCGACTTGTGGCGGTGGGCGCCATCTCTGGTAGAATCGGCCGGACTCTTAAATTGGCCCCCAGTTTAGCATGATGCCTGTTCGTTCCCTGCGTACCCTCGCACTCCTTGCCGCGCTCGCTTCCAGCTGCGTCTTCGCCGACGAAGCCCAGGAAATCGGCAAGCTGATCAAGCAGGGCCAGAGCGCACAGGCGCTGGACCGTGCCAATCAGTTCCTGGCCAAGAGCCCGCGCGACGCGCAGGTTCGTTTCCAGAAAGGCCTCGCACTCGTCGACCTCGGCAAGCAGCAGGATGCCATCAAGGTCTTCCAGGCGCTGACCGAAGACTTTCCCGAACTCCCCGAGCCGTACAACAACCTCGCGGTGCTGTACGCGCAGCAAAAACAATACGACAAGGCGCGCCAGGCGCTGGAAATGGCGATCCAGACCCATCCGTCCTACGCCACCGCGCACGAGAACCTCGGTGACATCTACGCCGAAATG
>CBIHQA010000015.1:0-19808 GCA_966211475.1 uncultured Neisseriales bacterium | reverse complement strand
CCGGGCGGGGGCGCTGAGCCGCCACGCTGGCGGGGCCGGCCCTCAGGCCTGGCGCCGGTAGTGCGCCGTCATGACCACCGTCCACTCGCCGTCGGCCTGCTGCTGGTAGGAAGTGAGCGTGCGGTGGTCGTCGCTCTTGAACTCGATGACGTCGCGGTACTTCGACTGGCCGGACCCCGGTGCCATGCCCGGGCCCTCGGTGTCGAGGGTCAGCCGCTGGCCGCCGGCGTCGAGTTCGCCCTCGTAGACCCAGAGGTGGGTCATCATCGAGCCGAGGAAGCTGCCGACATAGCGGCTGCGTGCCGGGTCGTAGCCCAATGTCATCACGGTCACGGCCGTACCGCCGCCGGGCATCTCGCCCTGGCCCTCGGCGAGGAACCACAGGCCGCCGACGGAGCGCACCGTCTCGGACGAAGACCAGGTGGTGGGAGGCTCGCCCGGCTGCATCGTGGCCTCGCCTTCGCAGGTCCAGGAGCCGACCAGTCGTTGCAACCAGCGGTGTTGCGGTCCGGGTTCGATGGGTGTCATGACTTCTCCTCGTCAAAGCGGGATGGAGTGACCGGCGAAGCCGGCGCTGAAGGCCTTTTTACAAGCGGACGAGCTGCCGTGTCCACCGCCGCAGCCCGAAACCTGCCCGCCGGCGAGGTCAATGGAGGCGGCCGGCGCCGGTTCGCCCCCATGACCGGATCGACCGCTTGCGCCTTCAGAACGCCACCACATGCGCCCCCGGGCCGGCATGCCCGACCCCGGTGACGGCGCGCACGATGGCACTCGCGATCTTCTCGCCGCCGATGCTCGAAGGCTCGATCGGATTGGCATAGTCGGCCGGCGAGTCGCAGACGAAACGCAGGTCGATGACCCGCAGCTGTTTCTCGATCGCCAGCCGGACGATGACATCGTTGAAGACCGTCAGGGCCACGCCGACCCGTTGGCGGTACGCGGGCTCGGGAAAGTTGCAGTGGTAGACCGTGCACACCACCAGCGGGAGACCGGACCGCAGGCAGGCCTCCACGGCCAGGCGGTAGCGGGCTTCGAACCCGCGCGCCGCCTCGTGCAGCAGCGACAAGGCCTCGGCGCTGGACCCGACCGGGGTGTCGAGCAGGTCGGACCGCATCAGCGCATCGTTGCCCCCCACGCTGAGCAGCAGGTGCGTGGCATCGGCGGGCAGCGAGCGCAGCTGTTCGTGGATGTCCTCCGCCATGGACCCGTCGACCGCCGCGAGCGACGCGCGCCAGCCTGGGGGCAGGCGTTGCCGGACTTGCGCCAGCACGTCGGGGCCTGCGCCGGTGTACGCGCCGTTGTCCAGCACCGAGTCGCCCAGAAGAATCAAATGAGTCATGGCCCGAGCTTAACCTTCGCGGCGCCCGCCGCGGCCGCTCAGCGCAGGGGCAGGAAGATGTCCGTCACGGCCTCGTTCTCCGCCACGTCCGGAAAGAAGTCGACACGCCGGAGGTAGACCGGAAAGTCCCGCGGCTCTTCGCCGCTGCGGGGCAGCCATTCCGAATACAGGCTGTGGATGCGCCGGCCCAGGCCCTTCATAGTCGGCCCTGCAAAAGTCTGAGAGCCGCATGAACGCTCGCTGAGCGAAGGATTCGGGATGGCGAGAACTCCAGGAATCGGATGCAATGGATATCGATTCCTGGGAGTTTTGGAGAGTGCCGCCGATGGCCACAGTTGACTTTTTCCGAGCGTGTCTGGACGCGATGATCGATTTGTGCCAGCCATTCCTCGCCCTTGTAGCAACGCTTCGCCTTGCCATCTCCATCCCTTGGGTCTCGCATGGCGGTGGGCGCCACCCCCCTCCCTCAGCACACCCCTTGCAAATCCAGCATGAACGGGGAGAGTGAATTTCACAGGTCCGACTATCTAGCGTTGTCGGACCAGCGCGCGCGGCCGCTCAATTCTCCTTTGGCATGCAGCAACTGGGGGACATGAGAATCCGGGCGCTGCTTGCGGGTAAAGTGCCCGCTTAACCTGCTGATATCGAGTGCATACCGTGACAAGCTTTTTCTCCGCTGTAAGCTTCCGGCCGGCACATGTCGCCCAGTCGGTGGCCTCAGGATCCCGGCCCTGGCGCGCCTGTTTCTGGACGCTGACAGTTGCGTCCAGCTTGCAGGCCAGCGCGGCCGATGTGTATGTGGCCAGTGCAGCGGATGAGTCGTACAGCTACGCCAACCAGCCGCTGGACGCGTCGTACCGCCTGTTGTGGCGGGGCCCGTCGACGTTGCCAGATTCATCGGTGAATCTGGCGCTCCCACCAAGACCCATGGCAGCACGTGACAGCGGCAGGGAAGCCAGGCGACGCGCCTTGTGGCCGTTGGTCACGTCGGCGTCCCGGGCCTACCAAGTGCCGGAGGCGTTGGTGATGGCCGTGATCGAGACGGAGTCCGACTTCAAGACCACATCAGTGTCGCCGATGGGTGCCCGCGGTCTGATGCAGTTGATGCCCGCAACGGGCCGGCAGTATGGTTTGAACCGCTCTAGCGAATTTCATGACCCTCAGCGCAACATCGATGCCGGTGTGAGGCACCTGCGCGAGCTATTGCGGCAGGCGGGTGATAATACAGCCCTGGCCTTGGCCAGGTACAACGCAGGCAGCGGCAAGGTCGCCCGCCACGGTGAGCGCATTCCGCCCTTTCGAGAAACCATGATCTACGTTCCTACCGTCCTTGCCCGTGCTGCGGCCTACCAGCAGTTGCTGCAGGATGCCCAGCAATGAGCAGTGTGCCTTTTGACTTCGCCAGGCGGTTGGCCTCGTCGCGCGGATTCACCCTGCTCGAACTGCTGGTGGTGGTTGCCATCATTGGATTGCTCGCTGCCTATGTGGGTCCGAAGTATTTCGCGCAGGTCGGTAAGTCCGAGCAGGGCGTCGCCAGGTCCCAGATCGAGGCGTTTTCGCGTGCCCTGGGCACCTACCGGCTGGATGTCGGCAGCTTCCCCACGACCGAGGAAGGATTGTCCGCGCTGGTGGCCAAGCCGGCCAACGCCGTGAAATGGAACGGCCCCTATCTTGACAAAGCCGTGCCAGCGGATCCCTGGGGACATTCTTACGCCTACTCGGCCCCGGGCACCGATGGGCGCGATTTCGAACTGCTTTCGCTGGGCAAGGACGGTCAGCCCGGTGGCACCGGCGATGCTGCTGATATCACCAATCACTGAGCGTTTGCGGCGGTGCGTTATCTGGTCCGGGCGCTCGATGCGCAGCATCAACTTGTGAGCCTCGGCATCGAGGCACTTGACGAGCGCGACGTTCATCGCCAACTGGCGATGCGTAGCTTGACGCCGGTTTCAGTGAGTTCCGGCAGAGGCTCCCTGACCGCGCGTCCGATGAAGTTCGGTCTGCTGCTGTTTGCGCAGGAGTTGCATGCGCTGCTGGTTGCCGGGCTCAGTGTGGTCGAGGCCCTGGAAGTGCTCATCGATAAGGAGGCGTCGGGGCCCGTACGTTCGGCGTTGCTGCGCCTGGCCGAGCATTTGCGTGAAGGGCGCTCGTTGTCCCGCGCCATGGCGCAGCAGCCGGCAGTGTTTCCCGCTCTTTTCATCGGTATCCTGCAGGCAGCCGAAGGCACCAGCGATCTGCCGCTGGCCTTGTCGCGCTACATCGGCTACGAAACCCGCTTGAATGCCATCCGGCAGAAGCTGGTCAGCTCGGCCATTTATCCGGCCATCCTGTTAACGGTCGGTGGCGGAGTGGCATTGTTTCTGCTTGGCTATGTGGTGCCTCGGTTTTCAACGGTCTACCAAAGCAGCGGTCGAACGCTGCCGTGGGCTTCGCGGATGCTGCTCGATTGGGGGCAATTTGCCGCACAGCATGGTGTGGTGCTGCTTGTGGTGGGCGGACTGGCTGCCGTCACGCTTTGGTGGCGGGCCAGGCGCCGGCTGCGCCGGGGCGATGTCTGGCAGTTTATGGCGCTGCTACCCGGCATGCGCCCCAAACTGGAGATCCTCGAGTTGTCAAGGCTGTACCTGACCCTGGGCATGCTATTGGAAGGCGGGTTGCCGCTTTCCGCTGCCTTGAACCTGGCCCGCTCAGTGCTGGGCCCCCAGCGGCAGCAGCGTGTCGACGAGGTCATCCGGCAGATCGAGGAGGGCGGTACCTTGACGGCAGCCTTCGTCTCGGCTCAGTTGATCACCCCGGTGGCATTGCGTTTGTTGAAAGTGGGCGAGCGCTCCGGTCAGCTCGGGCCGATGCTCAGTCGCACGGCCGAGTTCTATGAAGGCGACATTGCACGCTGGATCGATCGCTTCACCAAGGCCTTCGAACCAATTCTGATGGCAGCCATCGGTCTGGTGATCGGCTTGATCGTCATTCTTCTGTACATGCCGATCTTTGATCTGGCAGGGTCCCTTCAACAATGAGTGCTGTGCTGGGCTGCGAGTTCGACATGCCTGCGCTGATGAGCGAACTCGCCAGGGGCGAACATCCACTGCCGGCGCTTGTTCGGCAGCTTGGGCTGGCCGAGCGCGATGCCGCGAAGCTGTTGGCGGACGTGTTCGCGATGCCCTATTGGGAAACCGCCGAGATGGCCCGTATAGCACCAGCCTTCGAGCACTTGCCGCTCGCCCGTGCGCAGCAGCGCGGCTGCGTGCTCCTGGGCAATGCGGCCGATGGCTTCATGGCAGTAGTCAGCAATCCATTCGACGCGGTGTTGATGGCGCAGCTGGAAGACCAGGCACGACAGGAGGTGACGTTCGTCCTCGCGACACCCGCCGACATTCGAGCCTACTTGACTCAGCAGGAGTCTCTGTCGCGCGCCATGGACACGGTGGCACATGGCGGTGCGCCGGGGGCTTCAGCCGGCGGTGCGATGGAAGTGCTGTCGCTGGCGGCGCTGTCCGATGCCACCAGCCCGACCGTCAGGCTGGTCAATTCGACGCTGTACGACGCGTTGAGGATCGGAGCGAGCGATGTGCACTTCGAGAGCACCAGCGAAGGTTTGAGCGTGAAATACCGCATCGACGGGGTACTGGAGTCGATCGCGGAGGTGCACAATGTTCCGCTGGCGGAGCAGGTGCTGTCTCGCCTGAAAGTGCTCGCCGAGCTTGACATCGCCGAGCGCCGGGTTCCGCAGGACGGCAGTTTCCGTGTGACGGCCCAGGGCCGCGACATCGATTTGCGGGTGTCGATCATGCCGAGTGTGCACGGCGAAGACGCGGTGATCCGAATCCTCGACAAGCAGGCCGTGCTGGCTGCGCACGGCAAGCTGACGCTCGATGCCCTCGGCTTCGACGCCCAATCGCTCGCGACCCTTCGCGAGCTGACGGAAGTACCCTACGGCATGATGCTGGTGACCGGCCCGACCGGCTCCGGCAAGACAACAACTCTGTACGGGTTGTTGTCCGAGGTTCATACCGGGCGCGACAAGATCATCACCATCGAGGATCCGGTCGAGTACCAGTTGCAAGGTGTGCTGCAGATCCCGGTCAACGAAAAGAAGGGGTTGAGCTTCGCTCGCGGGTTGCGCTCCATCCTGCGGCACGACCCTGACAAGATCATGATCGGTGAGATCCGCGACCGCGAGACGGCCGAGATCGCGGTGCAGTCCGCCTTGACGGGGCACTTGGTACTGACGACGGTCCATGCCAACAATGTGTTCGATGTCTTCGGCCGGTTCACGCACATGGGACTGGACCCATACGCACTGATCTCTGCCTTGAATGGCATTTGGGCGCAGCGCCTGATGCGGGTCAACTGCCCGCACTGCAGCGTTCTTTTCGATCCATCGGCCAAGGACTTGCGCAGGATCGGGTTGTCGCCCGAAGGTCTGGAAGGCTACCGCTTCATGAAAGGCTCGGGATGCGGGGATTGCCGGGGCACCGGCTACAAGGGGCGTCAGGCTATCGCGGAAATCCTCCGCCTCGATGACGAGCTTCGAGAACTCATTCTTTCCAAGGAACCCATCCGTCTCATCAAGGACGCTGCGCGCCGTAAAGGCACTCGCAGCCTCATGGAGGTCGCTCTCGACATGGTGGCTTCGGGCCAGACGACACTGCAGGAGGTGCACCGTGTCACGGCGACGGCGTGAGGGACGGATTCTCGGTCTCGCCTTGACGGGTGTTGCCTGGGAAACCGAGGGCAATGTGATCGCCAGCCAGGCCGTTGGCCTGCCGGCGCCCGGCCTGTCGCTGGCCGAGGCCACGCCGTTCCTGCGGGATGGTTTGCAGGCAGCACTGTCGTCGGCCCGGGGCGCAATGCCAGCAGCCGGGGCGCGGCACGTGGTGGTGGTGGCTGGTAGCCTCGCCCGCCACTGGCTCATGGTTCCTCCGGCCAATGCAGGCTCGTTGAAGGAACTACAGCAAGTGGCCCAGGTGCGTTGTTCTCAACTCTTCGGCAGCCTGCCCGCCGATTGGGTGCTGGCCGGCGACTGGGATGCCTCGCATCCTTTTGTCTGTGCGGCCTTGCCGCGCTGGGTCGTCGACACGGTGCGCACCGACTGGACCGAACAGCCTGCACTGTCTACCGTGCTGTCGCTATGGATAAGCCAGGCACAGGCCGTGTTGCCGAGCCGGGGCTGGTGCTGCCTGAACACCCCTGGCCATGGCGCCATCTTGGGCCTTGACGGAGGACGCATCGTGTCGCTGCGCATACACCCGTGGTCTGCCGCTGCCGATCCGGCCACCCGACGCGCCGGACTCGTGCTCGAGTTGCAGCGCGAGTTGCTGCGCCGCGGGACGGCGCTGGGTGACACGATCCGCTGGATCGGTTCGGAACAGAGCGTTCCGGGCGCCGGTGCCCTGCCTGGAGTTCGTTTCGAGCACCTACCCCTGCCTTGGGACGCGCAGGCCGTGCCCGAGTACCTGTCCGCCGACGAAGCCGGCCTAGCCGTCTGGGTTGCCCGTCAGAGCGGGGCCGGAAGATGAGCATGCGCAAGTCAGGTCTGTCATTCCATCGCAGCGTCTGGCTCACCGCGTCGGGACGCGCGAGTGCGTTGTGGGCCCGTGCGCTCGGCCTCGTGCTGGCGTTTGCCGGGACCACTGCGCTGGCGACCGTGGGCGTCCTCTGGATCGGGGTTGAGCAGCAACTCGGCGCCGCCCGGGAAACGCTGCAAGAAGAGCGTGCCCGTCTCGAGGCAATTTCCCGCGCCGCGGCTGTCAAGCCGCCTCCAGTGCGCCATAGCGTCCAGCAGGTCTCGCACCTCAATGGCGTGATTCGCCAGCTCAACACACCGTGGTCCGACTTGCTCGATGCCTTCGAACGCCAGACGCCACCGGGTGTCGCGCTGATCCTGGTCGAGCCCGATGCCGGCAAGCGCGTGGTTCGCGTGCAGGCAGAAGCCAGGGATGTCGATGCCCTGCTGGCCTATGTGGACCTGCTGGCGTCCGACGCGGCATTTTCCGGCGCGACGCCGATGCAGCACGAAACGAACGAGCAGGATCCGAATCGGCCGGTGCGGCTGTCGTTCGAGCTGGCACTCAAGCCGCTCTCCGACATCGGACGGAGGCAGCCTTGAAGCCGCAGGTCCAAGTTGCAGTGATGTCCCATGCCGATCGCCTCCTTCGCACCATGCACTGGCTGCGCCTGCGGGCCGACATCCTGGTCTGGCGCCAGGGCTGGCTCTGGTGCGCCGGGCTGCTGCTGCTGGTCCTGGCCGCGATCGCTTGGCAATGGGTGCTGCGTCCGCAGCACCAAGTCCTGCTGCAAGTCCAGCAAGACGCGCTCGGACTGCGTGCCCAGCGTCGCACGGCGACGCCATCAGCCGTTCTGCCAACCCTGCCCACTCCGGCCGACCAAGCCGAAGAGGCACTCGAACGCCTGCGTGCCACCCTTGGCTCACGTTCTGGCATTGGTCTGCAGCTGCGCCGGCTGTATGCGATGGCGGCCAAGGAAAACCTGGTTCTGGCCCATTCGGAATACCAGCGGATTCCCGTTCTCGCCGAAGGCATCGAACGGATGCAAGTCGATTTGCCATTCAAGGCGAGCTATCCACAGCTGCGGCGTTTCATGGAGGCAGTCCTGATCGAAATGCCCAATGTGTCGATCGATCAGCTGAGCTTCAAGCGCGTGCAGGTGAGCCAGACTCAGGTGGATGTCCGGCTTCGTCTGTCGTTATGGGTCGGGACGCCGGACGCCGTCGCGTCGGCGATGCCTTCCGGCAAGGCGACCGAAGGCAAAACGCCGTGAACACGCCGCGCTTGCGTCGATGGATGGTGCTGCTTCCCATGCTGGGATGCGCGGCATGGCTGGCTTTATTCGGCGACAAACGTCCAGCCGGTGAAGCTGTCGACCTAGCCCGGCCTCCGGCCGCATCGGTGGCCCCGACGGTACCGCCAGCCGGTGCCGGGCGCAAGAACGTGCAGAGGACCGAACCGCCAGCCATCGAGATGCTGGTGCCGCGCAAGGCCTTGGTGAGCAGCGCTGCCTCGGCACCGGCAGACATCTTCGCGTCCCGCAACTGGGCTCCGCCGCCGCCGGTGGTGGCGGTGTCGGCCCCACCTACGCCGGTGGCGCCACCGCTGCCTTATGTCTATCTCGGCAAGAAGTTCGAGGACGGCGCGTGGGAGGTCTACCTGGGCCGCGGCGAACTCAGTTTCGTGGTTCGTGCAGGCATGGATCTGGAGGGGCTGTATCGGGTGGTGGAGATCCAGCCCACGATCATGACCTTGAAGTACCAGCCTTTGGGCGAGCAGCAACTGCTTGCGATTGGAGAAAGTCAGTGACCCTGTTTCATCTGTCCGGCGGGCGCCGGTTGTCTTGGCGAACGTGGGTCTTGGTGGCCGTGGTGGCGGCATCCCAACTGGGTTGTGCCGCACAGAGTGCGTTTCGCGAAGGCAAGCGCCTGGTCGAGCAGGGCGATTTCAAGGGCGGCCTGAACCGCTTCGAAACCGCCAGTCGTCTCGAACCGGGATCGGCTGAATACCGCGTTGCCTACCTGCAGCTGCGCGAGCGCCACGGCCAGGCCTTGATCGAGCAAGCCGCCAAGGCCGTGGAGCGCAGGGCCTATGCTGACGCCGAGCGGCTGTACCGGGAGGCGCTGGCCGCGGCGACCCACCAGGACAAAGCCCTGGCCGGGCTGCGCTGGCTCGAAGACAGCCGGCGCTGGGACCTGGGTCTGCAGGAAGCCGCCGCATCGGTCGAGCGCAAGAGTTGGGAACTGGCGGATCAGCAGGTCAAGACACTGTTGGCCGCCCGGCCCCGGCATCCTGAGGCCCTTCAGCTGTTGCAACGTGTCCAAGAGGCAGCACCGAAACGCCAGACCGACAGCGGTCTGGCGGCGGCCTATCGCAAGCCGATCACCATCGAATTCAAGGATACGCCACTGCGCACGGTGTTCGAGGTGATTTCCCGGACCTCGCGCCTGAACTTCATCTTCGACAAGGACGTCAAGACAGACGCTCGGGCAACCATTTTCTTGCGTAACAGCACTGTTGAGGCGGCCGTGAACTGGCTGTTGTTGACCAACCAGCTGGAGCAGCGGGTGTTGGACAGCAACTCGGTGCTGATTTACCCGGCGACCCAGGCCAAGCAGCGGGAGTATCAGCCGTTGGTGGTCAAGAGCTTCTATCTGGCCAATGCCGACGCGAAGAATGTGGCGGCCACACTCAAGTCCATCCTGAAGTCACGAGACGTGGTGGTGGACGAAAAGCTCAACATGGTCATTCTTAAGGACAACGCTGATGCGATGAGGTTGGCGGAAAAACTCGTGGCCTTGCACGACGTGTCCGAGCCCGAAGTGATGCTCGAGGTCGAGATTCTCGAGGTCAAACGAGGCCGCTTGCTCAATCTGGGCGTCCGCTGGCCCGACCAAGTGAATCTTTCGGTGCTGCCCAAGCTCACGGATGGCCCTGTGACCTTGGAAGACCTGCGCGATCCGCCGCGCTCGATGGTCGGCGTCGGCCTGGGCGCGGCCAGCATCAATGCGCAGAAGCAGGATGTCGACGCAAACATCCTGGCAAATCCGCGGATTCGAGTCCGCAACCGTGAAAAGGCCAAGATCCACATTGGTGAGCGCGTTCCCAACATCACCACCACGTCGACGGTATCCGGTTTTCTTGCCGAATCGATCAATTATGTCGACGTCGGTCTGAAGCTGGATGTGGAACCGACGATCTTTCCCGACAACGAAGTGGCCATCAGAATTGGGCTCGAAGTCAGCAGCATCACCAGCCAGCAACAGACCAAGACGGGTTCCCTGGCCTATCAACTGGGCACGCGCACCGCACAGACAGTCTTGCGCCTGAAGGATGGCGAGAACCAGGTGCTGGCGGGACTGATCAACGACGAAGACCGACGGACCGCCAACAAGGTCCCCGGTCTGGGGGAATTGCCCTTGGTCGGCCGCTTGTTCGGCAGTCAGGCGGACGACGCTATCAAGTCCGAGATCGTGTTGTCCATCACGCCGCGCATCCTCAGGAACGTCGGGAGTCCCGACGCTGCCAGTCAGGAGTTCGAGGCGGGCACCGAGGCCAGCGTGCGGAGGTTCCCCTCCGGTGGCAGCGGCGGCGAGGCAGTGTCCGGCAGTTCCTCACCTTCCCTGAGCGCTGCGGCAGGCGGCGATGCGGGACGGGCCTCCCTGTCCATGCCCGGGCAGATGCCCATGGAGAACCTGCCGGCAACGGATCCCGCTTCGGCATCCCAGGGGCCGCCGCCGGGGCAGGCTGCAATGGCCGCGGGCGCGGGGCCGGCCGGCATGGCACGGCCGGCGGAGCCGGTGGCGCAGACTTCGTCACCAGATGCAGGCATCGTCCCGGCCCAGGGAGGGGCGGCGCCGTCAAGGGCCCGGCTGATACTGAACGGACCGGGGCAGGCAAGGGTGGGGGAGGACTTTGTAGTGACGCTCGCACTGGAGAGCGAACAAGCGGTCGTCAGCGTACCCGTGGCCATCGGCTTCGATCCCACGGCATTGCAGGTCGTCGGCGTGACCGAGGGCAGCTTCTTGAAGCAGCGCGGTGGGCAAAGCGCATTTCAGTACCACGCCGACGCTGGCGGGCAAGTGGTGCTGACGGCCACGCGCACCGGCGCCAATGGTGCCACGGGCTCAGGATCGCTCGCGATGCTGCAGTTCAAGGTGCTGCCTGGTGCGTCCGGGTCCACGACCAGCGTGAAGGTCTTGACCAGTGTTCTTATGGGCGCGGGAGGGTCGGCCGTGGAGCCACCTCTGCCGCCTCCCTACGTGGTCACCCTGGGCCGTTGACCATGCAGACGGCGGAAGTGCGCGCCGGGGGATCGCCTTCGGGCGAAAGCGGGTTCACCTTGATCGAGCTGATCGTCACCTTGGCCTTGTTGTCGGTGCTGGCGCTTATTGTCGTGCCGGTGGCGCAGCTTCATGCCCAGCGATTGAAGGAGCGGGAATTCCGGTTGGCCCTGGTGGAGATCAGGGGTGCCATCGATGCCTACAAGCGCGCTGCCGACGAAGGGCGTGTGCGCGTGGGCGCCGGGGGGACGAACTATCCTCCCGATCTCGAGACGCTGGTGCAGGGGGTCGAGGACCAGCGCGATGTGAAAGGTCGCAAGCTGTATTTCCTGCGGCGCGTACCGCGCGATCCATTCCATCTCGACCAGGCCACGAAAGATGCCGACACCTGGGCTCGACGTTCCTATGCCAGCGACCCCGACAATCCCCAGGAGGGGGATGACGTGTATGACGTCCATAGCCGGTCTACCGGCGTGGGCCTGAACGGGATTCCTTACTCGCGCTGGTAGATGGATATGTCGCACTTGCATCAATCAAGGCTGGCCGATGGCTCGGGTGTCCGCGGTTTCACGCTGATCGAACTTCTGGTCGTACTGGCGATCGTCGCGGTGCTGCTGACGCTGGCAGTTCCGCGCTACTACAGCCAGCTGGACGCATCGAAGGAGGCCGTGCTGCGCGAAAACCTGCGTGCCACCAGGGACGTGCTGGATCGATTCTATGGGGATGTCGGGCGCTACCCGGAGAGCCTGGACGAACTGGTTAAGCGCAACTACCTGCGGGCGCTGCCGGTCGACCCGATCACCGAGTCAAGTGATACTTGGCTGCTGGTCGAACCGCCAGAGGGGTATAAGGGTGCAGTAGGGGACCTTCGCAGCGGTTCTCCACTCAGCGGCAAGGACGGTAGGCCCTATGCGGAATGGTAGACCTTGTCGACAAGGAGGCCTGGCCTATCTCATGCTTTTGCTGACTGTGGCCATCATCGGCGCCGCCTCGGCGAGTTCGGTCATGATCGGGGCTCGGCGTGCCCGTGCAGACGCAGAGGAGGCGTTGCTGTTGGTCGGCGCGGAGTTCGAGCAAGCGCTGACCAGCTATCGTGGCCGCGGGCTCTCGAGTCCAATGGGCGGAGGCCCGAGGTCGCTGGGCGAGTTGTTGAAAGATCCCCGATCGGCAGGAACGATACGGCATTTGCGGCAGCTCCGTGCCGATCCTTTGACAGGTGCAGTCGAATGGGGAGTCCTGCGGTATCCGGATGGCTCGATCGCGGGTGTGTATAGTCTAGCCAAGGGTGAACCTGGCAAACGCACAGGCTTTGCATCTCATCAAAACCATTTCGACGAGGCGTCGACCTATGCTCAGTGGGTATTTCGAGCCCTGCCTCAGCAAACCTCGGCAAGGCCTCCACTTGCGCGTTGAGAGCAGGGCCGTTCCGGAAGTGGTTGCATGACCCGCTTGAGCGCCCTTCTCCCGCCCTCGTTCACGAATGACGAGAACTTTTCTTTCGATGGAGCTTCTGTATGAACAGCCCCTCCTTAAATGCAAGCAGGTATGTATGGGTCTTTGCTCTCATGACCACAGGATTGTTATCCGGTTGTTCCATGGCGCTCAAACTGGCGTTTCCATCTCTGCGAGAGGGAATTTATGTCACGATGAAAGACATGTCGACAGGGCAGGATATTGGCCGTATCGACTTCGACCGCGTGAACGATGATGGAATGAAGGTGTCGGGGGGCCTGCGAGGGCTCATGCCCAACCAGATGTATGTTTTTCGAATTGAAGAGATCTATCTGACTTGCTCGGGTGTTGAGCCTCTCGTCTTCGAGTCTTGGGAAGTTAAGGACCCCGTGTATTATCGTCCGGCGGACAGTTTGACGAGAAAGCTTGTGTCCAATCGTGCCGGAGAGGCTGACGTAAAGCTTGTACTCGCACCGTTCAGTAAGTTTGATTCTATCGTTATAGATCCTGGGAAAATCGTCACTCTTCGCATTTGCCGGAATGACGGGCCGGTCATCAGGTGCGAGGCGCCTCCTGTGGCTTGTGGGTATATCGGATACGATGCGCCTGACCGGCAAGGTTGGAGGACCTGAAGTTCACTCCAATTGACCGGTGTCGACAGAAGTCGGTTGGTAGCTCCTCATTGTTCCCTTGGTCGGCGCAGGTGAATGCTGTCGACTGCCTGGCGATTTCGTACGTGAATCCTGGGCATATTCACCGGCATGCGCATCGCATGCCGGTTTTCGGCTCCCTGCATGTCGAGTCGACTTCGACAGTTGCGAACTGCAGTGGAATTTCTTGAGTGCGCATACGGCACACTGGTTGAAAATCCACCTTGGTTCGGTATGCGGGGAGCAGCTTCGGTCCGGTGTTAGCGAACCTGAACCCAGTTTTGCCCGACGCTAAGAGGGTGCTTGCCTGCGTTGTCCCTGTAGTAGAAGGTCCCCGGCGCGTACAGGATGGCTCCTGTCGGGTTCTGGCAGGAGGTATAAGTACCAATGTGCGTGACCTCCATCATGACATGTGAACCTGCTGTGATCGGGGTGGAAGGATAAGAAGCGCTCATCGTCCCGTTGATTTTCACCGAATAGCTACCGCAGATCGGCACCGTGTAAGAACCGGTGGCGCCTAGGACCACTGTCGGGTCAGTACCGAAGCTCACGTTGACTGTGGGCTGAGCCATGACAGCAGGGCTACCGGGACACGAAACACCGAGGGTCCATGCGGTGGCCCCATCGGCATTCCCTGTCACCCGGACATCGAGATAACGCCCGGTGGACCCGTTGTAGTTGAAGCTGAATTTATGCAGCCCGCTCACAAGTCCGGGCGTCGCCGCAAATGTTGTGCTGCCACTGGAAATTTTCAGTCCATCCGGAATGTAATAGGCCTCGAACGAGACCTGCACCGTGCCGGCGACAGTGCCTAGATCCATGGTCTTGAAGTAACCCGCCGAGCCGCCATTCTGTGAAACGGGAACGCCGCACGGAATTGACGGGGGTGGGGGCGGAGGGGGGGGCGGCGGCGGCGGCGGTGGCGCGACGTAGGTATACGGCGCAACCGCCCCGGTCACGGCAAAGAAGCCGTCGACAGGTGCGGCAGGGTCTCCTTCGTCTCCGATTCTTCCTTTGAAAACCGCGACAATTTGAGTCAAGCCAACGGGAGCGGTGGCCAGGGTGATCGTGTACACGCCCCCTTGGGCCAGCGCCACGGGATAAGATGCCCCCGGAAGGGGAATGCGCGTTCCATCTGGCAATTCGCCATACAGGGACAGTTTGCCGTTGATGGGAAGATTCCCGTTCGTCACGTTCCATTTCTTGCCATCGGTCGAGGCAGCTCCAAGAGCGATCGAGCCGCGGAAGAAATGGTTGATCAAACCGGCAGAAAACGAGACGGCGCGAGGCAGGAGAATCTTGTGCCGATCCTTTAGAACTTCTTCATCCTCGATAAATGTGCTGGGCACGCCCCACTCGTTAATCGACGCCACATTTGCGACGCCGAGCTTGACGTCTTTCACCGTCGTGTTGGTCATGTGATCGTAGACTTCGCCAACGAGATAACTCCGGCTTAATCCTTGATAAGCCTGGCCGCCGACACTGGCGAAAGGGACATCGATCACCTTTTTAAGGGTGCCGCTGAAGTTGGTTTCGCTTGGAAGTGGAAACGAACTATGCGGATAGAGTTTGTTGCCATCATATACAAAGCTGGTGAACAAGGAGACAAAATTGTGAGAGGTGAATTCTCCCATGCCCATGTTGACCGCCGGACCCGTGGCCGGTGAGTGGAAAAATTGACGTGCCGTTGAGAAGCGGCCGGGATCGGGAAGGGGATAGGGGACCGCAGGTGGCGATATGAGGGCTTTGATGGCGGCTTCGTTGGCCTGCGAATAAAGTTCGTAGTATGCAACACCTGGCGGTACTGTTATCGTCACGCCGGCAACCTCGTTGTGGAGGTGCGGTTCGTTTCGGACATGCTGGGGTTGCGCATGGTCCTGGATGTGGTGAACCACATGCCCGAGCGTCTGAAGCATCTTGCTTTGTGAAACTCTCCGGCTTTCCGCGGGTCCTAAGGTCAGCGCTTGTTCGTAATATTCTTGCGCTTTGCGGAAAGAGTAGCGACGTGTTTCTTTTGGTTGCAATGGGTCGCTCACGGTGCCCGTATCTTCCAGCGCCCAATTGGTGGAAGGGTCTCCGAGCTCGACGCCGATGGTCAACCCTCTGCCTGTGCGGTTGTTGTATTGGGTATCATGGAAATGGTTCAATGCCACGGCGCCGTAATACATGTCCTCCCATTCTGATCCGAAAGCCACCAGAGAGTCGGCAGGATATGCCCCGGTGAAGACGCCTTTCTGCTCGCGCATGAAGATGGCTTGGTTCGGCGGCAGGAGTCCAAAGGCCGTGATTTTTGACGGCACGTTGAGAATGGAGAGCTCCACCGCCCGCTGCGTCAGCATTTTGTGCGTGCTGGTCTCATATGCATATGCTTGGCCTGACAGCTGTGCACTGAGAATGAAGGCGGCACAAGCGGTGGCGGTTCTTGAAAAGTGAAATCTTTTGCGGGCCGAGTTGGCTGGAACTGGGTAGGGGCAAAGCCCAATTCCTGGCATCTCTACGTTTATTTTCTTGTCGCTCTTAATGAAATCGAGGTGCATTTTTAAGAAATTGATCTAGGCAATGAATTCAGAGCGCATCGATGTACCACACGCCATCGTGCCTGGTCAGAAATGCATCATGGGCGCGATGTGTGGTGGCAGAAGTCTTGATGACTATCGTGATAATGACAAGCTTGTCTGAAACCACATTTATGTGTTGGCCGACGACGTTTTCCACGATTTTTGGCAGGTTTTCTCCCAGCGCGGTGAGCTGCGCGCTGAGCAGCTGCTTTCCGCCTTCAGAAAGATGGGCGATTGCTGCGTTGGCATCTTTTGCGGAGACGGCCGCCTTGAAACTTTGCCATACGGCCGATGCTGAAGTTTTTGGGTCCAAAAAGAAACTTCCGCTGGATCCCGTCACGATCACCCCTCTCGTCGCTCCGTTTTCCTTGACGACGATGTCGTCGCGCCCATCCGCCGTTGCGTCCGATATACTCAGCGTATACCTCGACAAGGGAAAGCCAAGATTGGTATCGCTGAGAGATACGGGGATGCCAGCCTTACCCGTGTCGGAAAAGTAAACAATATAGCTAGGGTAGGAAGGGGTCACCCCTTGAAGGAGAAGGGACTTGCAAGCATTGCTTGACGCCGTCATCACTTTGACGGCGTATTGCCCGGGTTGTGGGCTGAGGGATTTTGCAGTTGCTTCATCGATATTTCGAATCAATGAAGTCGTCGACGTTGTTGACTCGATCAGAAATGGGTTTCCGGCGGGGCGTATCGGGATAAGGATGGTATCGTCGATGTCGACGGACACTATACTCAGCTTTCCCATGACGGCAACATCAGGCTTTGAGTCGCCATTTGTGTTCACACTCCATGCGGTATATTGATCACTCAGTTTAGGGCATGCTAATGCCCCGGTGCTGACGGCAAGGGCGATGGCCGCGATCAAGTGGCGGTGGAACATTCTTTTTGGTCTTGATTTCACAGTGCTTTCCGTTAAATGAATGTTGGACGCCGCCCTGCAGAGGATGGCAATTCGGCTTGGCGAATGTGGCGAGGAGTTTCAGGCTTGCATCCTGCTGACGGCGCTCCGGCCGTGGCAGGGCACTGCGCCGGCCCTGCGCTTCAGCCGGCGGCCGGGCTTTCTCTACGCCGCTGGCGTAGGAATGGACAGGCGGTTTCAAGCAATGACCAAAGTACGGAAGAACAGGATCAATGCGAGCATGATGGAGTACCACTCTTCTCCCGTCTGGCCGCAGCTAGGTTTCGTTGAACGTAAACGTATGATCGCATCTGTAGGTCATTCGTATGGACATGGACACCCCCCTGTATCTCCCGTTCTGGGCTTTTGACTTGTCTTTTAGTCCCCGTTTGAATCTTTGCTGGTGAGCCAGCAAGGGCATCCTGCCTCGGCTTTGTGGTGGAGGGCAGTCGTGGGAGGGGATCTAACGAGGCTGGTCGTAAAAGTTCCAATTGTGCAGTAAAAATGCCGCAATGCGGAATTTCTGGCAGGACGCACCCGGCGTGACAACACTTTCTTGACCGCAAAGTCCCGCTGTAGTCGGCCCTGCAAAAGTCTAAGAGCCGCATGACGTTCGCTGAGCGAAGGATCTGGGATGGCGAGACTCCCGGAATCGGATGCAATGGATATCGATTCCTGGGAGTTTTGGAGAGTAGTGCAGATGGCTACAGCCGATTTTTTCCGCGCGCGTCTGGACACGATGATCGATCTGCGGCACCCACTGGCGGCGCTGGCCACCCGCATGCCGTGGCCGGAGATCGAAGCAGCGCTGGGGCCAATGCTGGCGCACAAGGATCGCCAGGGGCGCACGGTGCAGGACGCCGACCTGTTCGGCCCGACGCTCGAAGTAGTCGGGGCCGGCGTGAGCAACCGGGGCCGCCCGCGTCTGCCGGTGCGGCTGATGATGGCGCTGATGTACCTGAAGCACGCCTACAACGAGAGCGACGAGTCGGTGGTCGAGCGCTGGGCGCAGGACGTGTACTTCCAGTTCTTCAGCGGCATGGCGCACTTCGAAGTGAGCGTCTGGTCATCCCATCTTGTTCTGCGACGATGATCTCTTGACGATGGTGTCCACCTATTTTTGGCGGACACCCATGAATCCCAATCGCTCCAATCGCCGCGTTCACAGTCCCGAGTTCAAGGCACAGATCCTTGGTGAGTGCCAGCAGCCAAATGCGTCCGTAGCGGCGGTGGCTGTCGCCCATGGCCTGAATCCCAACGTCGTGCGCAAGTGGCTTGCCGGGCTCAACCTCAAGCGCATGGGCGCAGCGATGCCGGTCAGTGTGCCGCGCACGCCGGCCCTGCAGTTCGTCCCCGTCGAATTGGCCAAGCCCGATGACGTAGGTATTCAGCCTCCCCCCGCCGAAGGCCAGGGCACAGGAGGAAGAGCTGGTCAGCCCGAGGGAGTCAATGCGGGCATCAAGCTGGGATGGGCGGTCTTGTCGATCCAGGCCACGACCGCTTCGCGCATGAAGTTCCATGCGTCACGTCCCTGGCGGCGGCAAGTCTCCTGAACGCTGAAGCCGTGGGCGATGAACGCGTCGCCGCGCCGCGAACGGGAGGGGCCGGATATCTTGCGTTTGAGTACGATGCTCCTCAGGGCCTGCTCGGCGGCGTTGTTGGTGGGCTCCACGCTGGGATGGCTCAGGAAGCCCCACAGCGCCGGCCACAGCTTGAGCAAGTTGGCACAGGTGTTGGCCGTGCTGCGGCAGTGGGCTTGAGAGGAGCCGCGTAGCAAAGCCAGACGAAGCCGACGTTGCAGGGGCTCGAAGTGATCGGCGGTTGTTCGGCCACGCTCGCGCCAGCGGAACATCAGGTAGCCCAGGCCGAGCAGTCGCTGCCCGACACGCCCGGGCAAGCCTGCGCGCTCGCCCAAGCGACGGAAATCGCGCAGCAGATGGGCCCAGCACACCTGACGCCGGGTCACATCGAGATGCGCATAGCCAGCGTAGCGGTCCGACACCACCACGCCTTTGGGCGCCTGGCCGATCAAGTCGTGGATCACATACCGGGCACGCGAGGGCAATACGTTGAAGATTGAGGTTGCCCCTGGATTTCGGAGTTCATAGGTCCTCCCGGAAAATGCCGGAGCAGGAGTGAAGAAATGAACGAAGAACGAGTTCGAGCGAAGTACACGCTGGAGTTCAAGCAGGAAGCCGTGCGGCAGGTCAAGGCCGGCAAGCCGGCCGCGGCGGTGGCCAAGATGCTGAACATGCCCAAGGCGAGCCTGACGAACTGGGTGCGCGCCGAAAGCATAGGGGAGCTGGACGCGGGACCGGCTGCCAAGCCGCAAGCGCCGACGGTGACACCGGAACAGGCCGAGATTGCACGCCTTCGGGCCGAGGTGGCGCGGTTGAAGATGGAGCGAGACATCGCAAAAAAAGCCGCGGCGTACTTTGCGCAGGACGTCCTGCAAAGTACGCCTGGATCTGGTCGTTGAAGGGGCGCTGGCCGATCGCGCTGATGTGCGAGGTCTTGGAGGTCAGTGCCAGCGGATTCCACAGCTGGCAGCGGGGGCGGCAGAAGCCTTTAGAGGCCCCAGAGCGGATTGTAGGCACCGAGGCGCTGCTGACCCACATCCGTTCCATTCACGAGCAGCTGCGAGGCGAATATGGCTGGCCTCGGATGCACCAGGAGCTGCGCGCACGCGGGTTCCGGGTGGGCAAGGAGAGAGTCCGCCAGCTCATGCAACGACACGGCATCCGGGCCAAGGGCAAGAAGAAGTTCGTGGTGACCACAGACAGTAAACACAGCCTGGCGATTGCTCCGGACCTGGTTCAGCGGCGGTTCACACCGCCGCGCCCGAACGAGCTCTGGACGGGTGACATCACGTACATTCCGACCAGCGAGGGCTGGCTCTACCTGGCGGTAGTGCTGGACCTGCACAGCCGGCAAATCGTGGGCTGGAGCCTGCAAACGCACATGCAGACGTCGCTGGTCAAGGACGCGCTACTGATGGCCTGCTTCCGCAGGCGGCCGCAGCAGGGGCTGATCTTCCACAGCGACAGGGGGAGCCAAGGCGGATTCAACTGGTCGTCGCAACACCTTTAATCATGGAGGTGTTTCATGGGAC
>CBIHQA010000014.1:0-19810 GCA_966211475.1 uncultured Neisseriales bacterium | reverse complement strand
AGGCGCTGCGCGTGCTGATGGTGTCGGGTGCCTCCCGGCCGCAGGGCCTCGACACGGTTCCGCCCGCCTTCGTAAGCGGCGCGCAGCCGCTGCCGCTGTGGCTGGAGCTGCAGCCCGGCACCAGCTTCATTTCCGCCATGCTCAAGCCGGGCTGTCTGGAAGTGTTCTTCGACCTGCCGGTGGAACGCCTCACCGGCACCAACATCCCGTTGGACGAACTGATCGGACCAGCCAACCAGTCCACGCTACTGGCGCAAACCCTTGCCGCCCGCGATGCCCCGCAGATCAAGAAAGCCAGCAACATCGGGATAAGTAACTTGGCTGGCGCGAGCAGGCAGCCAGCGATGAATGACAAACCCGCCGTCAGCGCCGCGTGTCCCAGGCGGCGGCGTAGCGTATTGAATTCATCCAAGGTCATGGCGAGGAGCCCGTCACTGCGGCTGATCCGCTGCGCCCAGCAATTGCTCAAGCTTCGCGCGAATCGCCTTGGCCTTGTCCTGGGCGCCGTTGATGGCCTCACAACTCCCGATGGCAGCGGGCGACTTGGCAGGCGTTCGATCATAGTAGAGCGCGGTGCAATCGCAGCGCAGCCGCGCCTTGAGTTTGCCTGTCTGCTTGTTCCGCAATTCGGCGACCCAGCATGCATCGCCGCACCCGCACGCGTGATAGGTGAGCGTCTCTTTTGAGCGTGTCCAGTCCAGAGGGTATTCCCCTGTTCCGCCAGACGCCCATGCGGGGAGGATGCAAAGAAGGTTCGAGATCAGCAGCGCAATGAGCGAACGTGGCATTTCCGCAGGGCTTACCCTCAGTCCGAGAGAATTTCGTGCGTCACATTATCCACCACGACCGGGCTGTCGAAGTAAGTGACGGTAGGCTCCGTCCCATACTTGCCCCGCACGAATTCCCGCCAGCTCTCGTTGTACATCGCCTCGGCTTCCACCTTGGAATTCCACAGATAGACCCCGCCCGCCATGCGGCCGTCCGCTGACAAGAGGTAGTTCTTGCGAAACAGGCCCGGCACGTTCTGATAGGTCGGCGCCGTACTCAGGAAGATGTTTCGTGCCTCCTCCCGCGTGATCGGTTGCGGCAACTGGAAATTCGTGATGGCGATGATCATGGAGCGTTCCTTCCGTTGTAGGGGGCCAGGGTCGGCGCTGACCTTCGACGTAGTCGGCGCGCCCTTGTTCACCAAACTTGTCTATTCAGGGGAGGGCGCATGTTGCGGATGGCCCCGTGGCTAGACTGCATTCTGCTGAGGCGCCCGAGCCCAGTTCAATTTGCTGAGATAGTCGTCGGACTGGCCGTCCACATAATTGAAGAGCTTCTTCAGAATCTCGGCATCCGGCGTGCCATTGGCCTTTTCCGTCTGATACAGCGCTATCCGGCCAGCGGTGACCTTCGCCGCTTCCGCCTTGAAGGCAGCCAGGTTCTCTTTGGTCACCACCTCACCGGTGGCGGAATACCGGATCGGGTCTTGGGTAATGTCGACGAAAGGGCCGTGCAACTCGTAACTGTCGTTATAAGCGAACTGCTCCGCCGTCTTCTCGGCGAACGCGGGGTCGCTCTCGGCATCTTTCAGCGTAATGGCCCGATACCGGAGGCTGGGATTGCTGCTCGCCAGATCGCGTGCCGCTTGCGACAGCGTGACGGTGAATGAAGCATTTGCCGCCGAACCGGCAGAGCTTGCCGGTGGTGTGGAGGTTCTTGTTGCCTGCTTCGGCAACACGCCGGTGGCGGAGTACAGCGGATTCGAGGCTTCAACTTGCATGGAAGGGAGCTCGCTTGGTCGATGAGCTTCCTGTGCATGCAACCTGCATGCCAGCCATGCTTCCTTTGCCGCCGCCAGCATGTCACGAATGCCATCTCGGGGGTGCCAGCGCCAGATGACGGCGAACCGGCACCCCGGGGATCAGGCCAGTGCCGGCAAGGCGCGCTCCTGGCTGGCGTTCGTGCTGCGTTGCCTGCGGGTCAGCTGCCATCCCACCAGGGCAATGCCGAATGCCAGGAGCCACTGAGCGTCCAGTTCGGGTACCGGCGTGACACCGCCCGGCAAACCGCTGATGGCCAGCGTATAGGCAGCGCCCCCAGCGCCGACCGCGTTACCGGTAATGGTGTACTCGAACTGATGCGGGCCGGCGAAGACCCGATTCTCGATGGTGTCTCCGGTCGAGCCCTGCGCAAAGGGAACCTGCGACGAGAACTGGCCGTCCGTGTACAGGGTAGCGGTGTAGTCCCCGTTGAGGATGCTGCCACTTTCGCCCGGCTGAAGCTCGAAGAAGGGGAATCGCACGTCGCTGGTCATGATCGTCAGCGGCACGGCGGTCGACAGTGAAAACAGGAAGGTATCGGTGAACTGACTACCCGGCGCATGGAAGAAGGTATCCACGTACACCGAGTTGAACAGGTCTCCCAGGTCATATACCGCGGCATGGGAAGCGCTGGGGGCGAACAGTGGCAACAGCATCAGCGGCAGCAAGCGGCGAGAGGGTCTCATGACTTTCTCCTTGGAGGGCTCCTCCGGCCCACCAGGAAGCGGATGTGCCAGCTAGCGGCGGAGTGCCGCTTTGACCCGAATGTCATGATTCGGTTCGTGGCCGGAATGCCAGCATGGGACGCATGCCGGAGCGAATCCCCTGTGGTTGCAGGCGACGGGGCAGGGCTTTAGTAGCCGTAGGAGGGCACAGGGATGCTGGTCACGAAGGTCATCGCCGCAAACAGCAGAATTCTGGTCTTCACGGCTTCTTATGGCTAGAGGAGTACCTCTGCTGTCGTTGCGATGGTCATCGTAAACAGCAGCACAGCCGATACTCGAAACGCCGCAATCCAGAACCGATAGGTTTCTGGCCAGTACCGGCCTGCGTTTCGCTGTAGGACAAAGGCGACAAACGCCCCGCCGAAGCGGTTTAACACGCCGGGCTTTCCCAGCATCTGGTAACGAGACGCGTCCTGGACTTTTAGTCCATACGACAGCACTTGGCCCGAGTAGAAGAACATCGCGATAGTGATCACCCAAAGAATCACGATCAATGCTGTCATTTTGCCTCTCCATGACTGATAGAGATTGGGATGGCGGAGGGCAAGGCCCTTCTTTGCGGCCGATGTAAGCGATTAGACGTCGCTGTCTTGGCGACGAATCCAATTTTCACCGGCCGATCCGCGCTCAGCAATCCAGCCGGGTGGAAGGTCTGCGACAACCAGAAGAGAACTGTCGATGTCTACGACAGAGCCCATGCTGACAACGAGTGCGTTGGATGCATCAAATGAACCGCTATCTAGAAATGCCCATGAATGGTCGTCGGAATAATGGATGACTTGAAGAACTGGCGCACCCTCATGCATGACCAGTTGAGTCGTCAGTGCTGCTACGTTGCGTGGTTGATCAAATGGCCAATGAGCGGTCATGAGGTTTGCGGTTTGAATTAGGTCGAACCCACAAAGCGGCTTCGGCTTGAATGAATCGTTGGGTCTCTGTGGCTTGTGGTTAGAAACACAAGAGCTGCTCCACATGCTTCGCGTGGGCCTCAGAGGCGACGGATAGGACAAGATAGCCGTCTTCCTGCCCTAAAGCATGTACATGCTCCATGCTTGGATAGACGATCAGGTCCACCGGGCCGCGTTCAGCTGCGCGTAGGATTGAATCTGCCTCTTCGTCTGGAGCAGGTGTAAATGAAAGAACCAGTTCCAATCCATTCTTGCCTTTCCGAAGTTCCGGGGTCTGTCTAGGAGCATATTCAGAGACAAACGTGTTACAGGCGTTGCGCACATCAACAGGAGCGGCGTTGCCTGAGGAGCATCCGGCAATCAGCAGTGCCGTGAGGATTGAGGTGAGGTTTATGAGGTACTTGGTCACAAGTGAATAGCACGTGTAGGGAGCAAGATTCGAAGGGCGTTGAGCCGTTTTATTGGGTCAAGGCCAAGTTTTTAGGTGGCGTTCGTCTCTATAGGTTTGGTCCAATTGGAGCAAGTTTTCGGGAGAAAAAATTCGGCGCAATGCCTTTCAGTTATTGCGCCCTACGCGCTGTCCTACGCGTACTTCCGAAGGCGCCGCTCCAAGTATTAGCCAGGTTTCACTCACTCGGATTTGTCCGTTCGATTTGGGTCATGAATTCCTTCAGGACGCTTTTTGGAATTCGACCATTGAATCTGTCGATGATCATTTCAATAGGCATCCCAGCTTTCATCATTTCCATAGCCTGCTCGCGAATCATGCTCAGCGGCATATCTAGATCACGCATACGGGATCGCTCCGTTTCATGCTCCAGTCGACGGATGCGTGAGTTCAGCATTCTGGTGTTCTCCAGAATTTCTCCTAGTACATCTTCTTTGGAGCGTGGCTTTGATGGTGGTTGAGCTTCTGTATTTGTAAGAATCTCTGCGAAGCGCTCTTCAAACTGCGGCCAATAGGTGTTGAAAACCTGTTCAAGAATTCGGTTATCAAGTCCGTTGGCTCCAAGTGTGCTGTTCAGCGTCTTCACCAAGCCAAGAACACTTTCCCGGGTCGGAAACGTGTGATTGAACTGTGCCAGCGGGTCTTCAATATCCTTCGGTTCAAGATCAACGAGCAAAGTGCAAACACGTGACGTAGAAAGTCCTTTCGCAAGTGCTCCCGCCTCAAAAAGGATCCAGGGGCGAGCTTTGTTCTCTTGTGTTAGGCAGATGATTCCAACTGTCGTGTCTTTCAATTGATCGTTAATCTCACCAAACCACAGTGAGCCTCGATCAAGGTCACGAGTGGAAATCCAGGGGCGTGAGGCCTGTATAACACAACAGAGCCAATCGCTAAGCAGGTTTGCCACTTCTTTGCTCCGCTGCCCGGACCAACTCAAGAAAACTTTCACGTTGCGCTTCCTTTCTATGAAATCTAACGTTTGAGGCAAGGGGCGCGGCTCCTGCTTACTGGCAGAGTGCCCCTCTTGATCGAGAGGCTAGACAGCACGGAGATAGCCATCGACAATTTCCCACGTCGCCGTGAACAATTTTGCACGGTCTTCTGAACTGATTCCCACCGCCTCCCCATGGCGTAAGGGATCGGCGGCTATCTTGATTTTTCGGAGAACCTCCTCTGTACATCCCGAAACCTCACGAAACCTCCCCCACTGCGCGGTTTTGCTTTCGCCGGATAAATTGTGTTCCGCAGCACAATGGTGACGCAAAGATTCTATTGCCCTGTAGCAATAGAATGCAGTGTCGTCAGCATGCTTCATTGAAGCCGTAAGATCGAAGAAGCAGCGATTCAAAAATATTCCGTTCTGGCCCATTGCTTTCTCGCGAAGCCTTGCTAGGGAAGTGACTAAATCAAGATCTTTGTTTCGCTCCGCAAGGCAGGGTATGTCAATGCCATAGACGTAATCGATTTCGCGGCTTTGATTTAAGACGCGGGCTACTTCAAAGTCGTAGGCATAGCCCATAAGATAGCCGACCATGTTCAAATGATTTTGGACAATGTTCTTGACAACATTCCGAAGGTCGAAGATATCCCAGTTGTACTCGCTCTCAATAGTGACGGCAGTCTGGTTCAGTATGATACTTACCTTCGCTGTGCCGTCAGTTCCGGAAGTTATGTGAGAAAATCCGACACTGAATTGAAGTGTTAGCTGGGCTCTTTCGGGTAGCACAACCCCGTAGAAAAGATACGATTCCATGGTGTCGGCGTCTAACTTAGTAAATAGGCGTTCAAAATTATGTCATACATATTGTCAATATAGATGTATATAAAATGCCAAGATCAAGGCGTCAAGTGGGCCAACACCATCCGAGCACGTTTTTTTCTACCCAAAACGATAGCAAAAGCGCCTCGGTCCAGGTCTGCTCCGCCACATAGCACCACATGCGAATTCAGCGCTACCAATTAAGAAAAAAAGGCGCCAATATGGCGCCCCTTCTGTCTCTTTAGGTTTTCGGCAGTCCTTCTACCCCCGCCGCCCCGCACACCCCGACATCACCGCCTTCAACGCTGGCAAATCCAGAATCTCGATCTCCCGTCCTTCCACTCGGATCAGCCCCATTTCCTGCAGGCGCGAGAAGCTGCGGCTGACGGTTTCCAGGCGCAGGCCCAGGTAGGAGCCGATGTCTTCCCGCGTCATGCGCAGGATGAAGGAGCGGGGGGAGTAGCCGCGCAGCGACAGGCGTTGGGAGAGGTTGGTCAGGAAGGCGGCGAGGCGTTCTTCCGCGTTCATGTTGCCCATCAGCAGCAGCATGCCGTGGTCGCGGACGATTTCGCGGCTGAGCAGTTTGTTGAGGTTGCGCTGTAGCGAGGGCAGGCTCTGGAACAGTTGTTCCAGGTCGGCGAAGGGGATGGGACAGGCTTCGCTGTCTTCCAGGGCGATGGCGTCGCAGGCGTGGGTGTCGGTGCTGATGGCGTCCATGCCCAGCAGTTCGCCGGCCATCTGGAAGCCGGTGACCTGTTCGCGGCCGTCTTCGGAGAGGGTGACGGTCTTGAAGAAGCCCAGGCGCACTGCGTACAGGGTGTGCAGCGGTTCGCCGGAGCGGTACAGGCGCTGGCCTTTTTTGATCTTCACGCGGTGCGTGATGATGGTGTCGAGCTGGTCGACTTCGCCGCCGCTCAAGCCGAGCGGCAGGCAGAGTTCGTGCACGCTGCAACTGGAGCACGCTACCTTGAGGTGCTGCAGCGAGCTGTCGTGGATGGGCACCGTCGCATGTTGCTGGGCCATGCATGTTCTCCGCGTATTGCCGGTAAGCCGTTTCCGCCCGCCGAAAAACCCGGCGGGCACATGGAATTAAGCTTACAGGATGCGGCTGCGAACGGCCAATTCGGCCGTCATTTTCGGTGTCTTATTTTCGAGGCTGCAAGCCGGCTGGCGGCGGATTCACCGACTGTCAGCCGGGCTCTTGGGTAGCCAGGTCGAGGCGGATTTCCAGGATGCCGTCGTGTGGTTGCGGGTCGACTTCGAATCCGAAGTGGTGGGCCAGGGCCAACATCCGGACATTGTCGCTGCGTACTTGGCCGATCATCTGTGCCAGGCCGCGTTGGCGGCAGTAGCGCACGGCTTCTTCCATCAGCAGGGTGCCCAGACCGTGGCCCTTCAGGTCGGTCCGGACGGATATTGCCATCTCGGCTCGGAAATTGTCGGGGTCGGCCACCAACTGCAGTTCGCCATCGATGCGGTCGCCGCCGTTGCTTGCCCCGTCGTCGTGGCGGATGGCGACGAAGGTCATCTGGCGGTCGTAGTCGATCTGCGTGGCGCGGGCGAGTTCGCTGCGGGGTAGTTCCTTGATCAGGTGGAAGAAGCGCAGTTGGCAGTCTTCGTGGCTAAGGCTGGCGATGTACTGGCGATGCCGTTCCGCGTCGTCAGGACGGATGGGGCGTAGTAGCAGGGGCGTGTCGTCCAAGGCGATGGGGCGTTCCAGTGCCTTGGGGTAGGGCAGGATCGCCAGCCGTTCCGGGCCGTGCGTGCTGGCTGGGGCGACGCGCATGCGGGCGTCCAACGCGATCACGCCGTGTTCGTCGGCGTACAGCGGGTTGATGTCGACCTCGACGATTTCCGGGATGTCTGCGATCAGTTGCGACAGTTGGGTCAGCGCCAGGTAGATGGCGTCCATGGCGGCAGCGGGGCGGTCGCGGTAGCCGGCCAGCAAGCGCGACACGCGGGTGCGGGACACCAGCTCGCGCGCCAGCACCGGGTTGAGCGGCGGCAGGGCGACGGCACGGTCGCCGATCACTTCCACAGCGGTGCCGCCTTGGCCGAACAGGATCACCGGGCCGAACAGCGGGTCGGTGGTGGCGCCGACGATCAGCTCGTGGGCGTTGGCGCGCCGGACCATCGATTGCACCGTGTAGCCTTCCAGGCGGGCGCCGGGCTTGCGGGTTTCCAGCCGGTGGGCGATGTCGCGGGCGGCGGTGCGCACGGCGTCGGGGGTTTCCAGGTCCAGCACCACGCCGCCGACGTCGGATTTGTGGGTGACGTCGGGCGACAGCAGTTTGATGGCGACCGGGTAGCCGATCTCGTCGGCCATGCGGGCGGCTTCGTCGGCATTGGTAGCGACGCGGGTCTGCACCACCGGGACGCCGTAGGCGGCCAATACCAGCTTGGCTTGCGGCTCGGTCAGCAGCGTCTGGCCGCTATCCAGTGCGCTGCGGATCACGGCGGAGGCGGCGTCGGTATCCGGCGTGAAATCGGTTGGCTCGGAGGCCGGCACCTCCATCAGCAGTTGCTGGTTCTGGCGGTAGGCCACCATGTGCAGGAAGGCATCCACCGCCTGCTCTGGCGTCGGGTAGGTGGGGATGCCAGCGTTGGAGAACACCTGCCGCGCGGCCTCTACGCCCTGGCCGCCCAGCCAGCAGCTCAGCACGTTGCGCCGGGCGGACTGGATCACTGGCGCACAGGCACGGGCGATCTCTTCGCTGGGCACGATGGCAGTGGGGGCGTGGATGAACAGGATGGCGTCGGACTGTTCGTCCGCCAGCAGGGCTTGCAGGGCCTCCACATAGCGCTTGGCGGGGGCGTCGCCGATCATGTCCACCGGGTTGCCGTGCGACCAGGTGTGCGGCAGCACGGCGTCCAGCTTGCGCAGGGTTTCTTCCGACAGGGTGGCGAGTTTGGCGCCGTGCAGGGTCAGTGCGTCGGTGGCCATCACGCCGGGGCCGCCGCCGTTGGTGACGATGGCCAGCCGCTGACCGCCCAGGCGCTTGGCGCGGGCCAGCGTCTCGACGGCGGAGAACAGTTGCAGAGTGGTATCCACCCGCAGCATGCCGGCGCGGCGGATGGCGGCGTCGAACACGTCGTCGGAGCCGGCCAGCGCGCCGGTATGCGATGCCGCAGCCCGCGCGCCATCCGGTGCCCGACCGGCCTTCACCACGATCACCGGTTTGTTGCGGGAGGCCGCTCGGGCGGCGGACATGAACTTGCGCGCTTCCCGGATCGATTCGATGTACAGCAGGATGGCCTTGGTGTTCGGGTCGCTGCCCAGGTAGTCCAGCATGTCGCCGAAGTCGACATCGGCGCTGTCGCCCAGCGAGACGAAGTGCGAAAAGCCGATGTTGTTGCTCTTGGCCCAGTCCAGCAGCGCTGTGGTCAGCGCGCCGGATTGCGAGACGAAGGCCAGGTCGCCGGGCAGGGCGCGGGTGTGCGCAAAGCTGGCGTTGACGCCATGCACCGGCGTGATGAGGCCGACACAGTTGGGGCCGAGGATGCGCATCAGGGTGGGGCGGGCGGCATCCAGCATGGCTTGCTGTAGCGTGCGGCCGTCCTCGCCTTTGGCGGACGACAGGCCAGCGGTCAGCACCACGGCGGCGCGGGTGCCCATCCGGGCCAGTTCCTCGATGAGGCCGGGCACGGTGGCGGGCGGTGTGCAGATGACGGCCAGATCCGGCGTGCTGGGCAGGCTGGCCAGGTTGCGGTAGGCCCAGATGCCGGCTACGGCGTCGTACTTGGGATTGACCGGCATGATCGGCCCGGCGAAACCTCCTTCCAGCAGGTTGCGCATCACCGTCTGGCCGACGCTGTTAGGGCGGTTGGATGCACCGATCACGGCGATGGAGGCCGGCTGAAACAGGTATTCGAGATTGCGGATGCTCATGTCGGGTGTCCGTGTCGGCGGGCGATGTCTTGGCGACGCCCGGTGTCGAGATTCCGCATGGTGCTGGCCGGGGCGGGTCTGCGCTTTGATGATAGTCAACGTCGTTTGTTGCGGTGCACATGGCCGTTCGGACGGATTTCCCGCGTCGTGTTGATCGAAATCAGGGGCCGCGGGGCGCAGACGGCGCAGAGTTAAGGCAGATGCCGGGCGGGCCTACCGCTTGCCCGGCCATGGTTCGACTTACCGGAGACTGCACCGTGGTTGCCCCTGCCGATTTCCGTGCTGCGTTCATTCGATGGCCGTGCCCCGTGGTGGATGGCCATGTGCAAATCGGGCTGACCTTCCCGGCCGACGCCGGATGCCCGTCCGGGGAGGAGGGCACCATGCTGCTGTGCGATCACGCGCAGGTGTGTGGCGTGGCCACCCGGCTGAATAGCGAGGGATTTCGCACTTTGCGGCTGCTGGGTTGTCATTTTCATGACGGAGCGCACTGATCGCTGGCGTGGCGCCCCTTGGGGCCTGACCGGTCGGCCTGCGAAGTTGTTGATTCGCGTCAAACGCTGCTGGCCGCCATCTCCCTAGACTGATTGCATGACCCGACCCAATCCAAGGAGCGCACCATGAACGACAACAAGCATGATGTCCTGCTGGTGTATTACTCCCGGACCGGCACTACCCGTGCGGTGGCAGAGCAGCTTGCCAGCCTGGCCGGCTGGCAGACCGGGGAGGTGGTGGACCAGCCCGCCCGGGCCGGCGCTTCAGGTGACTGGCGATGCATTCTGGACAACGTTCTGCGCCGGCGTGCGGACTATGTCTATCAGGGGCCATCGCTGACGGATTTCTCCCATATCGTGCTGATGGCGCCGGTCTGGGTATCGCGCCTGGCGGCGCCGATGCGTACCTTCCTGGTCGACCATGCGCCGTTCCCCCGGCGGGTGTCGGCGGTCTGCACCATGGCCTCACATGGCGGATTCCGGGCGGTGGAGGAGATCAGCGAGCTGACCGGGCAGATTCCGTCGCCGGTGCTGGTGTTGCGGCAGCAGGACGTGCTGGATGGTCTGCCGGCCCATCTGCTGGAGGATTTCGCGGCGCAGGTGGTGGGTTCGGCCAATTACCTGCAGCACCGTCAGCGGCCGGCGTGGTTGTCGCCAGAGGCGGCTTGAGGTCGCGGAAGTCATACGGTAGCCCGGATGTAGCGCAGCGAAATCCGGGGTCAAAGCTTCTCGCGCCACCAACAACCCCGGATTTCGCTGCGCTACATCCGGACTACGTCTGTCTCCCCGTTCTGGGGATCCAATCCTCCACTTCTGGCTGCGTTACGGCGCCGGCCTTCCCAGACCATAGTGGCTGTAGCCACGCCCGCCGCGCTGCTTGGCGCGGTACATCGCCGAATCAGCCCGTTGTAGTAGATCGTCAGCGGAGAGACCGTCGCGAGGGTACAGACTGATGCCGATGCTGACCTCCACCCCCACGGTATGCCCGTCCAGTGAGAAGGGCTGGCTGACCGTCTCCACCAGTTCCGCGGCCAGAGTATCCACTACCGTCGGTTGATCCAGGTGGGTGACCAGCACCGCGAATTCGTCCCCTGACAGCCGTGCCACCACGTCCGATTTGCGGACGGCGTGTTCCAGCCGTTCCGCCACCGAGATCAGCAGTTTGTCGCCAACCGCATGGCCCAGTTGGTCATTGACGTCCTTGAAGCGGTCCAGATCGAGGAACATCAGCGCCAGCATGCGCTTCTGCTGCTCGGCCTGGGTGATGGCTTGCCGCAGCAAGTCCAGGAACAGTACTCGGTTGGGCAGGCCGGTCAGGCTGTCGTGGAAGGCGAGCCGCTGGATTTCCTGCCGCTCCCGGTCGGTGATCGGGATGCCATGCTGGATGGCGACAAAGTGCGTGATCACGTCCTTGTCGTCGCGAATGGGGGTGATCACCTGGCTGACGGTGTAGCAGCGGCCGTCCTTGCGGCGTTCGGTCAATTCGCCTTGCCAGGGCTGGCCGGACAGGATGCGTTGCCACAGGTCGCGGTAGAAGGTGACGGGCTGCAGGCCGGAGCTGAGCAGGTGCGGCGTCTGGCCGATCAGCTCGTCGCGCTGGTCGCCGCTCATGTGGCAGAAGGCGTCGTTGACCCAGACGATGCGGCCCTCGCGGTCCGCAATCAGGGTGGCATTGGCGGCAGCGGTCAGTGCGCGGGCGAGCAGGGCTTGCTGTTTCCGTTCCATCTGCGCTCCAGGCGGTCGGCAGGGCCGTCCGTATCAACAGCCTAATCGGTCCTGCTGGATGGCGATTTGATGCAAATCATGAAGGTCTGATGCCACCAGGTGGGCGCCACAACAGCCCGCCACCGCTGGAATTGCTGCCGGTCCAACTTCGCCAATCATGGCTTGATCCGCGTCAATGGCGGAATCCTGAAATCACGTAGCCTTGAATGGTCATCCAGGCACTACAGTTAACCCAGCGGCCCGCGTCGACCGGCCCCGTTATCCTGCAACGGCGAATTCATGACCCAAGAGCCACAGCCGATTCCGACGTCTTTGCCCGCCCGGCACCCGATGATGCAACTGGCGTTGATTGCCATCGCTTATTACGGGGCGGCAAGACTGGGGCTGACACTGGCTTTCGCCCATACCAATGCGTCGCCTGTCTGGCCCCCGTCCGGCGTGGCAGTGGCGGCCTTGCTGCTGCTGGGGCTGCGTGTATGGCCCGCCATTGCGGTGGGTGCGTTCGCCGCCAACCTGCTGACCTTCACGCAGAACCCGGCGCTGTCCTGGACGACAGCGGCAGGGATGTCGATCAGCATTGCGACCGGTAACGCGCTGGAGGCGTTCATTTGCGCGTGGCTGCTGCGGCGCCTGACGCCAAGCGGCCGGTTGTTCGGCAACCTGCTGGCCGTGTTCAAGTTCGTGCCCGTTGCGCTATTGAGCAGCATGGTCAGCGCAGGGATCGGTGTCTTGACCTTGATTGTGGGTGGGGGGGCGCCATCGTCGGCCGTCGGCACCATCCTGCCTACCTGGTGGCTGGGGGACATGACGGGCATCCTGGTGGTGACGCCGTTGCTGGTGAGCTGGTGGGGACCGACAACGGATCCGCTGCCCGGACAGCGTCGCGAAGACGCCTGGGTGGCTATATTGGCAGCCGTGCTGCTCATACTGGCGTTGCCGGTGGTGGGGGCACCGCGCGAGGTTTCCGAAACGGCCGCGATGTTCCTGGCGGTGGTCCTGGTCGCATGGGCAACCTACCACTTCGGCCTACGCGGTGCGACGACCGCGTCCATGATCACCGCGACGATTGCTGTGCTGAGCACCATTCGCGGGCTGGGGCCATTTGCGACCGGCAGCCTGAACAATGCGCTGATCCAGCTCGACACCTTTGTCGCGCTGTGCACGGTGGCGGGGCTGGTACTGGCGGCGGACCTGAAAGAACGCCTCCAACTGCCGGACAAGCCGGTCCAGGGGCGCGACATCGCCGTGCCATGGCTGTCGCTGCTGGTGTCGTTGGGGCTGACGATCATCATCTGGCAGGCCATCGTCACCGATACCGAGCGAAGTGCTCAAGAACGCTTCAACTTCACGGCGGCAGATATCGAGCGGCGCATTGCAGAGCGGATGCATACCTATGAGCAGATTCTGCGTGGGGCTGCAGGCCTGTTCCAGTCATCGCAGTCTGTCACCCGCGCAGAGTGGCGGGAGTATGTCTCTACCTTGAGGGTCGGCGCGACCTTGCCGGGCATTCAGGGCGTCGGTTACGTGGAGACGATCCACGAGACGCGACTCGCTCAGCGGCTCGCGGAGATCCGGGCCGATGGGAAGCCAGATTTCCGGCTGTATCCCGAGGGGAATAGGCCGGAATACACGACCATCGTCTATCTGGAGCCGGACAACTGGCGCAACCGCCGTGCCTTCGGTTACGACATGACCACCGATCCGACCCGTCGCGCAGCGCTGGTGTTGGCGCGGGATACCGGCAACGCGGTGGTGTCCGGCAAGGTGCGCTTGGTGCAGGAGACGGCAGAGGCGCCTCAGGCCGGCTTCCTGATGTACATGCCGCTGTACCGGCAGGACAAACCCACCAATACCGTGGCGGCCCGCCATGCGGCCTTGTATGGCTATGTGTACGCCCCGTTCCGGGTAGATGACTTGATGGCAGGGATCGGCGGGCTGGACCGGTCGGTCGTGGCGCTGGAGGTCTTTTACGGCCCGAAGACAACCGTGGATGACCGGCTGTATGCCAGCGCCAATCTGGCGCAGGCTTCCGCTGGGCATTTTCCGCGGGCAATGACGCAGAAGGGGCTGCTGACAGTGGGCCAGAAGCAATGGACCGTCCGCATCACCTCGCTGCCCTCGTTCGAAGCCGGGGTGGACCGGCAGAAGGCGCAGATCGTGCTGATCTGCGGCATGCTCATCAGCGTGCTGGTGTTCTCGATGGTCCGCGCATTGGCCATCACGCGGGCCAGCGCCATGCAACTGGCCGGTGAGATGACGGCGGCTTTGGGCGAGGCTGAGGCCAAGTTCGGCTCGATGGTGCAGGTGGCCAATGTCGGCGTGATCATTGCGGACGAGCAGGGCACGGTGATTTCCGGCAATCCGCATGCCGCTACGCTGTTTGGTTACCCGCAGGACAGCCTGCCTGGCAGGCGGATCGAGCAGCTGTTGCCCGGCTATCTCGCCCGGCTGGGTGCGGCGTCGGTGGCGGCCGGCATGATCGAGGACACGGAGGGGGTCACGGCGCAGGGTTGGGGGATTCCGGTGGAGTTGTCCTTGTCCAGCTGGCAGACCCAGCGCGGGCGGCTGTACGGCTTCATCCTGCGGGACATCAGTGAGCGCAAGCGCACCGCCGAGTTCTTCCGGGGCGTGTTCAAGGAGGGGCCGGAGGCCATCCTGGTGATCGATGGCAACGGCCTCATCGTGCAGGCCAACGACCGGGCTGACGAAGTATTCCGCTACTCGCGCGGCGACCTGATTGGGCTACCCGTCGAACAACTGCTGCCGGAGCGGCTGCGGGCCGGTCATCTGCAGCGGCGCGAAGCCTTCATGCGTACCCAGGGTCGCCGGCCGATGAACAATCTCACCAACCTGATCGCCTGCCGGCGCGATGGCAACGAGTTCCCGGTCGAGGTCGCGCTTAACCGGCTGGCACTCAACGAAGGCAGCCTGGTGATCGCCACGGTGGTGGATGTGACGGCGCGTCGGCAGGCAGAAACCCGGCTACGAGAAACCACCGCATTGCAGTCCGCCATCCTGGACAGCTCCGACCTCAGCATCATCGCCACCGATCCTGCCGGCACCATTGTCAGCTTTAACAAGGCGGCACAGCGCATGCTCGGCTATCGTGAAGACGAAATGGTGGGACGCGTGACGCCTGCCCTGATCCACGACGCGGAGGAGGTTGCCGTCCGTGCCGGCCAGTTGTCCCGTGAGCTGGGCCAACTGGTCGAACCCGGCTTCGAAGTGTTCGTCGCCCATGCCCGGGCGGGGCGGGCGGAAGAGCGGGAGTGGACCTATGTTCGCAAGGACGGCAGTCGTTTCCCGGTGTTGCTGTCGGTGACGGCGATTCACGACCAGACCGGCCAATTGACCGGCTTCCTTGGCATCGCGGCCGATACGACCGACCGCAAGCGCCACGATCAGGCGCTACGCGTCGCGCTGGGTGAAAAGGAGACCCTGCTCAAGGAGGTCTATCACCGCGTCAAGAACAACCTGGCCGTGATCACCAGCTTGTTCAATCTGCAGGTCCGGGCGATGCCCGTCGGCGCGGCGCGTACCGCTCTGCAGGAGAGTGCGGAGCGGGTGAGGGCGATGGCGCTGGTACACGAAAAGCTCTACCAGTCCGCCAACCTGTCCTCGATCTCGCTCGAAGGGTACGTGGTCGACCTGTGCCGGCAGCTCGCCACCGCCGCTGCGGCTGACGCGCGTGGCATCGTGCTGACGGTGAAAGTGGACCCAATCGAAGTCGGCCTGGATACCGCCGTGCCGCTGGGCCTGTTGTTGAATGAACTGGTGTCGAACAGCTTCAAGCACGGCTTCCCGGAAATGCGCGCCGGCCATATCCGGGTATCGCTGAAATGCGGTGCCGACGGCGATAGCGAACTGATCGTGGCGGATGACGGCATCGGCTTCCCCCCCGCCTTCCAGCCGCGCGGCGGCAGCTCGCTCGGCCTGCGCCTGGCGGCCAACCTCAGCGGGCAGCTGGGTGGCGAACTGTCGCTGGAAAACCGCGACGGTGCCTATGCCAGGCTGGCATTCCAGCTGACCGGCATGGTAGGGCCGGATGCCGCCGGGCAAGCCGAACCGCGGGCCGCATGAAGCCGTAGCGCATACTGTGCCAACAGGGAGAACTGACGTGAATCGCCGAGAAACGTCCACCCCGTGGCGTTCACCCTTCGAGCGGGGGACGCTGGATATCCCTCACCCGCGGCTGCTGATCGTCGAGGACGAATCCATCGTGGCGATGGACCTGGAAGAACAGCTGATCGATATGGGCTACGAGGTCTGCGGCACCGCGGACAACGGTGCCAGCGCCATTGCCCTGGCGGAATCACAGCGGCCCAACCTGGTGCTGATGGACATCGTGATCAAAGGCCCGCGCGATGGCATCGATACCGCGGCGGAAATCTCGCGGCGGCTGCACATTCCGGTGATCTTCCTCACCGCCTACGGCGACCCGGCCACCATCGACCGCGCGGTGGCCAGTGCCCCCTACGGCTACCTGACCAAGCCCTATCAGGCCAAGGAGCTGCGCGCCGCCATCCAGGTGGCGCTGTACAAGTTCGAGCTGGAAAACCGCCTGCGCGACTCCGAGCAGTGGTTCGCCGCCACGCTGCATTGCGTGGCCGACGGCGTGATCGCCACCGACGAACATGCCTGCATCCAGTTCGTGAACCCGGCGGCGGAGCGGTTGTTGGGCTGGAGCGCCGACGAAGCACTGGACCGCAACATCCACGAGGTACTGAAGCTGGAAGACCCACGCTCCGCGCAGCCGGTATCGCTGCCGGTGGTCGACCACTTTGGCGAGCGCAACACCGCCGGCATGCTGTTCGGCAGCTGGCTGATCAGCCGGGATGGCGCCCGTCGCGCCGTGGATTATTCCTCCGCCCCCATCCGGGACGGGCTGGGCCGGGTCGTCGGCGGCGTGATCGCATTGCGCGATGTCAGCCAGCGCCTGGAGGCGGAAGAAGAGCTGCGGCAGAGCGAAGAGCGCTTCCGCACCGCCTTCGACTTCGCACCGGTCGGCATGGCGCTGGTGGCGCTGGACGGTGAGTTCCTGCAAGGCAATGCCTCGATCCGCGAACTGCTTCAGTGCAGCGAGGAGCAGCTGCTCCAGCTCTACCAGATGGAGGTGTCCAACCCGGACGATGCCTTCAAGGAAAACGAGCTGCTGATGCAGTTGCTGGCTGGCCAAGCACGGGCGGTGCAGTTCGAGAAGCGCTACGTCCGGCAGAAGGACAAGCGCGACGTGTGGACCCTCGTCAGCGTGTCCCTGCTACGCCGGCGCGACGTGCCGGTCTGCTACCTGTACCAGATCCATGATCTCAGCGGCCGCAAGGAGGCCGAGCTGCAACTGGCCCGGCTGGCCCACTACGACACCCTGACCGGCCTCGCCAACCGGGCAAGGCTGCGCGACGAGATCGACCGCAGCATCCTGACCGCGCGCCGCAACCGCACGCAGTTCGCGGTGGTGTTCATGGATCTGGACCACTTCAAGCAGGTGAATGACACGCTTGGCCACGAGGCGGGTGACCATCTGTTGCAGGTGGTCGCCAACCGGCTGGTGCGCGCGGTGCGAGAGACCGACTGCCTGGCCCGGCTGGGCGGCGACGAGTTCGTGCTGCTGGCGCCCGAGGTGGACAGCGCCGAAGACGTGACCGTGATCACCGACAAGATCCGCACACAGTTGCTCCAGCCGATCCCCATCGAATCGCAGATGATCCGCATCGGCGTCAGCATGGGGGTCAGCCTGTTCCCGGACGACGGGCAGGACGCCAACACCCTGCTGCGTTGCGCCGACAGCGCGCTCTACCAGGCGAAGGCAGAAGGTCGCAACAACGTGCAGTTCTACCGGCCGGAACTGACCGCTCGGCTCGAGGAACGCGTCCGGCTGGAAGCCCAATTACGGCAGGCCATCGAACGCAACGAGTTCGAGCTGCATTACCAGCCGGTGCTGCCGCTGCGCGCCGACGGCCCGTTGTCGGCCGAAGCGCTGATCCGCTGGCGGCACCCGGTGCTCGGCATCGTTCCGCCAGATGCCTTCATCCCGCTCGCCGAAGAGACCGGCTTGATCCTGCCGATTGGCGAATGGGCGATCCACCGCGCCTGCGAAGAGGCGGTGAATTGGGCCGAGGATGGCCGCCCGCCGGTGGGCATCGCGGTGAACCTGTCGTCCCGCCAGTTCAAGGACGGCCGCCTGCCGAGCATCGTGGAGGCCGCACTGGCCCGTAGCAGCCTCGCCCCGCATCTGCTGTGCCTGGAAATCACCGAACAATCGCTGCTGTCCGACACCGAACACAACCTGAACGTGATCGACTCGCTCAAGCAACTGGGCGTGCGCATCGCCATCGATGACTTCGGCGTGGGGTACTCCTCGCTGACCTACGTCAAACGCTTCTCGCCGCATCGGCTCAAAATTGACCGCACCTTCGTCCACGGCCTGGACAAGGACAATCAGGAGGACATCGCCATCGTGAAGGCCGTCATTGCTCTGGCGCATAGCCTGCGGCTGGAGGTGGTTGGGGAGGGGATCGAAACAGAAGGCCAGCGTGTCTTCCTGCAGCACGAAAACTGCGACGCCGGCCAGGGCTTCCTGTTCCTCCATCCCATGCCCGGCGCCGATTTCGAAGCCTGGCTCAACGGGTACCAGACCCCACGCGGAGCAGCATGATGCGACTGACCTTTCTCGGCGCCGCCGGCACCGTCACCGGCAGCAAATACCTACTGGAGCACGACGGCAAGCGTGTGCTGATCGACTGCGGCCTGTTCCAGGGTTACAAGCAGCTCCGGCTGCGTAACTGGGACCCATTGCCAGTGGACCCGCGCCAGCTCGACGCCGTGGTGCTGACCCACGCCCACCTCGACCACAGCGGCTACCTGCCGGTGCTGACCCGCTCGGGTTATCACGGGCCGATCTACGCCAGCGAAGCCACCTGTGCGCTGGCGGAGATCCTGCTGCCCGACAGCGGCCACTTGCAGGAGGAAGAGGCGGAGTTCGCCAACCGACACGGCTTCTCCCGCCACCGTCCGGCCTTGCCGCTGTATACGCAGGAGGACGCCGAGCGCACGCTGAAACAACTGAGCCCGCTTCCGCTGCATACCCAGAAGGAAGTTGCCAAGGGCTTCCGCGTGCAATTGCGGCAGGCCGGCCATATCCTCGGCGCCAGCACGGTGGAGGTGGTGGTCGACGGCAAGACGCTGCTGTTCTCTGGCGACCTCGGCCGCCAGAACGACCCGCTGATGATGGCGCCGGAGCCGGTCGCTCACGCTGACTACCTGCTGGTCGAATCCACCTACGGCGACCGCCTGCATCCGCCGGAAAATCCGGAACGCATCCTCGCCGACGTGATCAACCGCACCACTGCCCGCCATGGCATCACGCTGATCCCGTCGTTCGCAGTGGGCCGTGCCCAGCTGCTGATGTACTACCTGTACCGCCTGAAACGGTCCGGCGCGATCCCGGACCTACCGGTCTACCTGAACAGCCCGATGGCGACCGATGCCACCGCGCTGTACCACCGCTTCCGCGAACAGCATCGGCTATCGCCGGAGGACTGCGAAGGCATGTGCCGCGTGGCGCACATCGTCCGCTCGGTCGAGGAATCCAAGCGGCTCAACAGCTTGCGCGACCCGGCGGTGATCATCGCCGCCAGCGGCATGGCCACCGGTGGCCGTGTATTGCATCACCTCAAGGCTTTTGCGCCGGGGGCACGCAACACCTTGCTGTTTTCTGGCTTCCAGGCCGGCGGCACGCGTGGCGCCCTGATCGTGGGCGGTGCCAAGTCCGTGCGCATCCACGGCGAAGAAATCCCGATCCGGGCAGATGTGGTGGCCCTGGAGCACCTTTCCGCCCATGCCGATGCGGATGAGATCCTGCAGTGGCTGCATGGCTTCCGGCAACCGCCCCGGCATACCTACGTGGTACACGGCGAACCGACTGCGGCGGATACCCTGCGCCGACGGATCAGCGTGGAGCTGGGCTGGACGGTGAGCGTTCCCGAGCAACGGGACGTGGTCGAGTTCTAGGACAGACATGAGCAACGGCCACGTACTGCACCTGAAATGGCTGGGCA
>CBIHQA010000013.1:0-19945 GCA_966211475.1 uncultured Neisseriales bacterium | reverse complement strand
AAGGGCCTGGGCGAGAAGAAAACCACCTGGCGCCTGCGCGACTGGGGCATCAGCCGCCAGCGCTATTGGGGCACGCCGATCCCCATCATCCACTGCGCGGACTGTGGCGATGTGCCGGTGCCCTACGAGCAACTACCGGTGGTGCTGCCGACCGATTGCGTGCCGGATGGCTCCGGCAACCCGCTGAACAAGCGTGAGGACTTCCTGCACGTCGATTGCCCGAAGTGCGGCAAGGCGGCCCGCCGTGAAACCGACACCATGGACACCTTCGTGGATTCGTCCTGGTACTTCATGCGCTATACCTGCCCCGACGCGGCCACCATGGTGGACGAGCGTAACGACTACTGGATGCCGATGGACCAGTACATCGGCGGCATCGAACACGCGGTGCTCCACCTGCTGTACGCGCGCTTCTGGACCAAGGTCATGCGCGACATGAAGCTGGTGAAGATCGACGAGCCCTTCACCCGCCTGTTCACCCAGGGCATGCTGCTGAACGAGTCCTTCTACCGCGAGGAAGAAGGCGGCAAGAAGAAGTGGTTCTACCCGAACGAGGTCGAGGTGAAGTTCGACGACAAGGGTCGCCCGATCGGTGCGACGTCCAAGTCGGACGGCCAACCGGTGGAGCTGGGCGGCATCGAGAAGATGTCCAAATCCAAGAACAACGTGGTCGAACCGAAGGACATCATCGAGCAGTTCGGTGCTGACACCGCCCGCCTGTTCACCATGTTCGCCGGTCCGCCGGATCAGAGCGCAGCCTGGTCCGCCAGTGGCGTGGAAGGTGCCTACCGCTACCTGCGTCGCGTCTGGGCCTTTGCCCACAAGCACGCCGATGCAATCCGCGCCGCAGGCCCGGTCGGCGATCTGGCGGCAGACGCGAAGGCGCTGCGCCACGAGGTGCACACCACGCTGCAACAGATCAACCACGACTATGAGCGCCTGCAGTACAACACGGTCGTCTCCGGCGCGATGAAGCTGCTGAACGCGCTGGAAGGCTTCAAGGGCGACGCGCCGACGGTGATCCGCGAAGGCTTCGGCATCTTGCTGCGCGCGCTCTACCCGGCCTGCCCGCACCTGACCCAGGTGCTATGGACGGAGCTCGGCTACACCGCCGAATTCGGCGAGCTGCTCGACGCCGCTTGGCCGGAACCGCTGGCCGCAGCCCTGGAACAGGACGAGATCGAACTGGTGGTGCAGGTCAACGGCAAGCTGCGCGGTCAGATCCGCGTCGCCAAAGACGCTGCCCGCGAAGCAATCGAAGCCGTGGCGCTGGCCAATACCGACGTCGCCAAGCACGTCACCGGCACCCCGAAGAAGGTGGTGGTGGTGCCCGGCCGTCTCGTCAACATCGTGGTGTAAGCCGCAGCCGCTGCGGAAGATCATCGGACGACTGGCGTCGGGCAAAGCCCGACTGATTTCGGCAACGGTGGTATGCGGCAGCTTCTCCGCTTATTTCCCCACTCCCCCCGCCCTCGCCCCGCGAGGGGGCCTCGCGACGCGAGAAAGTGGATCCTGGAACAGGGGTGATGAGTTGCCCGGTATGAAACGCTTGTTGCGCCATCTGGTTCTGGTATCCGCCGCCTCGCTCCTGCTGGCCGGCTGCGGCTTCCACCTGCGCGGTCTGCAGGAGGCGACGAAGCTCAATGCCTCGTCGATCTATCTGGAGCCGACCAGCGACTATGCGCTGGATGTCGAGCTGCGCCGCCTGTTCTCGGAGCGCAGTGGCATCCCGGTGGCTGCCCGTGCAAACGAAGCGCCGTTGCGACTGCGCATCGCCAGCGAGAACCGCGACAAGCTGCTGCGCTCCATCGGCGCGGACGGCCACGCCAAGCAATACGAGCTCCGTTACAGCCTGAACTACCAAGCTAGCGACGCGCGCGGTGTGGTGGTCGGCGAACGCCAGATCAGCCTGAGCCGCTCCATGTCCTACAGCGACAACGAAGTGCTGGCCAAGGAACAGGAAGAAAAGCAGATCTACACCGAGATGCGCAGCGACGCGCTCTACCAGATGCTGCGCCAACTGTCGGTGCTCGACCTGTCGGGCAACGCCGCCCCCGTCAGCATCAGCACCACACCCTGACATGCTGCTGCGCCTGGACCAGCTACCTGCGCACCTGAAAGGCGGTTCGCTCGCACCGCTGTATGTGCTGCACGGAGACGAGGCCCTGCTGGTGCAGGAGGCGCAAGAGGCAATCCGCGCTGCCGCCCGGGCCGCCGGCTTCATCACGCGGGAAGTCTTCTCGGTCGAAACCGGTTTCGACTGGGCGCAGCTTCGTTATGCCGGCGACGCCATGTCCCTGTTCGCCGACAAAAAGCTGCTGGAACTGGCGATCCCTTCCGGCAAACCTGGCACCACCGGCGGCGACACCCTGCAGCAGCTCGCCGGCAATCCCAACCCGGACAACCTGCTGCTGATCAGCCTGCCGCGGCTGGACAAAACCACCCAGGGCAGCAAGTGGTTCCAAGCGTTGGCGGACGCGGGCGCCACCATCGCCATCGCCGCGGTGGAACGCGCCGCGCTGCCGGCCTGGCTGTCGGAACGGCTGGCCCGCAACGGCCAGTCCACGGATACCGAAACCCTCGAATTCCTGGCCGACCGGGTGGAAGGCAACCTGCTCGCCGCCCGCCAGGAAGTCGACAAGCTCGCCTTGCTCTACCCTGCCGGCAAACTGTCGCTGCCACAGGTCCGCGAGGCCGTGCTCAATGTCGCCCGCTTCGACGCCTTCCAGCTCTCCGAAGCGGTGCTGGCCGGCGACGCCGCCCGTTTCATCCGCATGCTGGACGGCGTGCGGGCAGAAGGCGAAGCCCCCACGCTCGCCCTGTGGTCGCTGGCCGAAGAAGCCCACACCCTCTACCGCATGCAGCTCGGCCTGAAGGACGGCCAACCGTTCGCCCAGCTCTGCCGGGAACTGCGCGTCTGGGGCGACCGCCAGGGCCGCATCCGTGACGCACTGCGCCGCGCCGACCGCGGTACCCTGCTGAGGGCCGTGCGGTTGGCCTCCCGTGCCGATCGCGCCGCCAAGGGCCTGGGCGGCGAAGACGCCTGGCATCTGCTAGAGCGCCTCGGCCTGCTGCTGTGCGGCGTCGACGTGCCGGAAGACGCGCTACCGCGCGCCTGACCGCCTCATCCTTCCCTGAACCGCCTGTTGCCGGAGCGCTTGCCAATGCTGATGGTGCTGTCCCCTGCCAAAAGCCTAGATTTCGATACCCCACCGCATGTCCCGGAAGCCAGCACACCGGACTTCCTGCACCACGCGGCCGACCTGATCCGCGTCCTGCAGGAAAAGACGCCTGCCGACATCCGCAATCTGATGGACCTGTCCGACAAGCTGGCGGCCCTCAATGTCGCCCGCTACGCGGCCTGGCACCCCGACCATGCAGCGCGGGACACCAAGCAAGCGGTGCTCGCCTTCAACGGCGACGTTTACGAAGGACTGGACGCCCGTAACCTGAGCCAGGACGACCTCGCCTTCTCGCAACGCCACCTGCGCGTGCTGTCCGGCCTCTACGGCCTGCTGCGCCCGCTGGACCGCATCCGCCCGTACCGACTGGAAATGGGCACCTCGCTGAACAACCCGCGCGGCAAAGACCTCTACGCCTTCTGGGGCGACACCCTGACCGAAACGCTGCAAGCACTGCTGGACGAGCAAGGCTCGGGGACACTGGTCAACCTCGCCTCCGACGAATACTTCCGCGCAGTCCGGGCCGCCAAGCTCAAAGCCCGCGTCATCCAGCCCGTGTTCGAAGACTGGAAGAACGGCAAGTACAAGATCATCAGCTTCTACGCCAAACGCGCCCGCGGCCTGATGGCACGCTACGCCATCCAAAAACGCATCACCGACCCGGAAGCCCTGCGGGATTTCAACGTGGAAGGCTACGCCTACACGCCGGACGCCTCCGACGAGCGACGCTGGGTGTTTCGGCGCGTGCCGGCTTAACGTCAGCCGCTAGCCAAGCCCCTCCTCGCCGCGAAGTCCGGTAGAGGCGCAATGCACCTGCTTGCGGCCTACGAACCTATCCAGCGTCACCTAACGAGCGCAGCGAGGCCCTCCCGCCAGCGGGCGGGAGCGGGGAGGGTGGGAATAAATCAGAGATGGCTGCGAGCCCCCACCCCTCGTCAAACCAGCAAAGCTCGCTTTGCGCCCACCCGACGGTGGATTTCCCACCGTCGCCCACAGCCATGCTGCAGTGCAGCTAGGCATCCCCGGAAGGCACTGGCACAATCCGACGACCCGACGAGCCATTCCGACGGAATAGATGGGCCAGGTTGCGCCGTACGACGCCTGTGCCACGGCTCACAGCGGGTTCGAGCATGCTTCGCCACCGAAACCACCAGCGCCAGGACAACCCGATGTCGCGTACCTTGACTCCAATCCAGTACGGGCCGCTCGAACGTCGCATTCTCGACGCCGCCGAAGACGTCTTCGCCATCTACGGATACCACGGCACCACCCTCTCCACCGTGGCCGAACAGGTCGGCATCTCCAAACAGAACCTGCTCTACTACTTCAATACCAAGGAAATCCTCTACCGCGCCGTGCTCAAGGACGTGTTCCTGACTTGGCTCGACCACATGGAACCGCTGGCCAACCCAGGTGGCGACCCGCTGGAAGCGATCACCACTTACATCCGAGCCAAGCTGCAGTTCTCCCGCAAACGCCCATCGGCCTCCAAAGTGTTCGCCAACGAAGTGATCGCCGGCATGCCGCACTTCCGCGACGTGCTCGCCGCCGAACTGATCCCGCGCTTCCGCGACGACGTCGCGATGTTCAACCGCTGGATCGCCGAAGGTCGCATGGATCCGATCGACCCGATCCACCTGATGTTCATCATCTGGGCCGCCACTCAGACCTACGCCGACTTCTCCGCCCAGATGGGTCTGCTACTCAACAAGAAGAAGCTCAGCGCGGGCGATTTCGACATGGCGGAACAGACCCTCACCCGGCTAATCGTGCGGGGGATCGGGTTGGACACGAGGGCCAAAGGGGCGGGTTGAGGCAAGCCCGGCATCCGCCGGGCCATCGAGGGGAGCTCGCTCAGCGACGCTGGGCTTCCTGTGCGAGCGCTTCACGCGCCTCAGCGATGACTTCATCCCAGGACGCACGCTGCCGCTGCCTGAACAATCGGAGTGATCCGTACCAGGGTGTGCTGTCCGGGAAGGACATCATCCATCGCCAATCCGGGGCGAACGGCAACATCACCCATCCTGGGACCCCCAGTGCACCGGTCAGATGCATGACGGAAGTGTCGACACCGATCACCAGGTCCAGATTGGCGATCAGCGCAGCCGTATCGTCGTAGTCGGCGATCTCATCCGCCGGATCGAACAAGTCCATTCCGCTGCTGGCCAGCTGCGAACGCTCCCCGCCAACCTGAAGACTTACGAAGCTGCATCCAGGCACGTCCCACAGGGAAGCCAGTTGTTCGAGCCGCAGTGACCGATTGCGATCGTTCTGATGGGTCGGGCTCCCCGCCCACACCAAACCGACACGCAGACCTTGCAGTGGTTGCAACCGTTGTTTCCAAGCCGCCACCTTCACCGCATCCGGCTTGAAATAGGCACGGCCATCGCCGTATGAGGACACATCCCGACGGAACCAGCGCGCCAGCGCGCCGATCGGGGTCTGCAAGGTGGCCTCCCTGGTGGCCGCAAGTGGCACCTTGCGCTCGGGAACAAAGGCAATGTCCGGAAAGCTACGCTGCAATAGCCGTAGCATCCGCGGATCGCCTTCTACGGTCATCTTCCCGACTCGCGCCGCGGCCTCCGGCAACAGCCGGGAGAACATGATCTTGTCGCCCGCTCCTTGCTCGCCCCATACCAGCAAATGCCCTTCCGGCGCCGCGCCGCCATCCCACCAAGGCTGCCGGAATGGCCTCTTGTTGACGGGCCGCACCTCACGGAAAAAGCGCTGCATGTACAGATCATTGCCTGGGCCCAGCTCCCCTGACAGCATCAGCATGAGCGAGAGGTTGACCTGCGCGTCCAGATGTTGCGGCGCACGTTTCAACACCCCCTGGTAAGCAGCGATCGCCTCGGCAGGCCTTGCCATTTCCTTGTAGGTGTTGCCCAAACCGAACCAGGCATCGGCGTTGGCTGGCTGCTGTTTCAACAGATACTGATAACAGGCGAGCGACTCCTCGAAGCGCCCCAGATCGCGAAGCAGATTCCCCAGGTTCATACGGGCCGGATGGTAGTCCGGTCGTTGCTCCAGGGTTTTGCGATACGACGCCTCAGCCTTCTGCAACTCTCCGAGCTCCCGGTAGAGCACTCCGAGGTTGTTGTAGATAAAGGCCGAATCTGGCGAAAGGCTCAATGCCCTCTGATAGGCCGCCATGGCATCTCGGAAGCGCTTCAGGCTTTGAAGCGCATTGCCGAGATTCACATGCCCATCCGCGCTATCCGGACCCATCCGGATCGCCAGGCGCGCCGCTTGCAGCGCAGCTTTTCCGTCAGCAGCCTCCCGCCACCAATCGCTCAGGCGCAGCCAGTCCTCTCGTGTGGCCCCCCCGTGCTGCAGGACTCCCGCCAACAACTCGGCAGCCTGACGCGCTTTTCCAGATTTGTAGAGGGCTGCCGCCTGCTGACGTGCCACGGTCGGTGACGCAAGCTGGCGTCGGGCGTCCCGCTCTCTTGCCCGGGTATTCGTCGTGGCTTCATTTGAGGTTCCGGCGGGAGGCAATGCGGTAGAAACCCCCGAAAACGGGCCGTTCGCCGGCCATGGCCATCCCAAAGCGGAGTCCGCAGCCAGACTGACAGGCACGCCGACCATGGCGGCCCACGCAGCCTCTTCAGGCTGATCTGTGATCAATCGCTGCAATGCAGCCAGCGCCGCCACTCTGTCATTCGGACTAGCAAACTGCCCACACCAGTTGTCGATTTGCCAGCCAGACCCTGCAATAGAACGCTCATTCCCCCCCTGATAACAGAGCGGGGCGCCGCGGTAGGCATCCAGCCAACGCCGTAATGTGATCGGGACAGGGCCACCAGCCAGCGAGAGTCCGATATTGCAGCCCGCCTGCGTCCATCGTTGCCGCCATACCGCCACCTCAGCCGCATTCACCAGTTCCGACAGCGGTTGTGGCCAGCGCTTGGCGATGGAACCAACGTCCCCAAGGGGGAGCTGCTGACTGTTGGCTGGCACCAAGGAAAGGTCTTCCTCGGCCAGCACCGTCACCCCGGGCAGACCGGACTGAATGACAGGCACAAGCCAACCCGGCAACAACAGGTAGAGCTGAATAGGCAGCGCAGACCGCAGCTCAGCCAGCCAGGCCAGTCCGAGCAAGGAAAAGTCGGCACGGGGCTCCCACCACAACAATAGCGGCGTGGCGTCCAGGTCCAGCCATCTGGGCCAGCGGCGGGCGACATCTGGCGTCGTCTGGCCCGCCCATCGAAACTCTCCATACCCCCATCCGACCGCCGGAGCGGCCTGCGACACGGCAGCCCGGAACGCGATGCGCGCCCCATCCCGGTCGCGCCACGCATGATCACGCTGAACCCACTCCAACGCCTGTGCGGGGCGGTCCAGCAGTGCCATCACCTCCGCCAATTGGCGTCTTACATCAGGCCAATCGGGACGGAGGCGCGTTACCAGCTCCAGCTCTCGCGCAGCGCGTTGTAGATCGCCACGCTCGCGACACAGGATCGCCAGATTGAGCCGAATCCGGGCATCCAGTTTTCCTGTAACAAGCGCACGTTCGGCATGCGCGAACGCCTCATCAGGCTTTTGAAGCCGCCGACAGGCTAGCGATGCAATATGGTGAGCATGGTGATCGTCCTGCTTGCGTGTCAGCCTGTCGCCCGCCCAACGCAAGGCTTGTTGTAGATGCCCCTGCTGAATCCAACCCAGGGCTTCATCCATCTCTTTTTCGCTGGAAGTCGTCGCCGCATCGGCTTGTGTTGAGGACGCCTGTCCATGCGCAGGTTTATTCATCGGAAACACTCGTTACCGCCATCACCATCCATCAGAACAAAACACGATAAGCGGAGAATTGGCTGAATCGAACCAAGATCAACCGTTCACTCCATTCCTGCAACGGCTTCAAAGCCAGGGAGGGAGGATGCCACAACACGGAGGCAGCACACACAGACTTGATCTCCGTTTCACGTGGATGAAGTCGACAGCCTTCCATTCCACGGATTCGAGGCGCTGAGAGTCACTTTCTTGCGGCTCCGTCATTCCTGTCGCGAGGCAGGTGCCCACCCGGCAGCCGCCAACTCTGGATAGTCAATATGGGTATCCTTTCGTTTGGCTGAGCCCGCCAAACCAGCTATATTCCACACTTGCCCATCGGTAGCACGCCATGTTCGACCTGCTTCGCCCTTATCGTCCCCTGCTTGGTTTCGCCGCACTGTTCAGTCTGTTTCTCAATCTGTCCCTGCTGGCACCATCCCTGTACATGCTGCAGGTATACGACCGGGTCTTCACCAGTCGCAGCAATGACACCTTGCTCTGGCTGACCCTGGTCACCGTCGTCGCCTTGCTGCTTTATCTTTGCCTGGACTGGGTTCGTAGCCGTTTATTGCTGACCATGTCGCGGCTGTTCGACCGGTTGGTGGGCGAACGCGTACTACGCGAAGTCGTACAGCGTGGGGAGGGGACCAGCGGCCGGGAAAGCTTCGCCCTGCGCGACGTGGCCGTGATGCGCAACTTCCTGGCCGGACAAGGTATCCAGTCGCTGTTCGACGCGCCGTGGGTACCTGTTTTTGTCGTGATCAATTTCCTGTTCCACCCCCTGCTGGGCGCAATCTCGCTGGCGGGAGCCCTGCTGTTGTTCTTGGTGACGTGGTGTAACGACCGCATCAGTCGACAGGGTATCGAAGCGGCACAGGATGCTGCCCGGCAGTCCGGGCGGTATGCAGAATTTGCGGTTCGCCATGGGGAAGTGGTGCGGGCGCTTGGCATGGTGGACGCCATCGCGCGCCGCTGGTCCGAAGGAAATCAACGGACGCTGGCGCTGCAATCCCGCAGTCACTCGGTCACCGCCTGGCTGGCGGGGACTTCCCGCTTTATGCGGCAAATGCTGCAAGTCGTGATGATGGCAGTCGGTGCTTATCTGGTCATCGATCAGCACGTCACGCCCGGCATCATGCTGGCGGTCACCACCATCCTGGGGAGGGCTCTTGCTCCTGTCGAAGGCTTGCTGGGCAGCTGGAAAATGCTGGCAGAGAGCCGCGCAGCATGGCGGCGGCTGGATCAGTTGCTGAAGGAACAGGACAAGCGGCCCGATCGCACTACCTTGCCGGCACCGACGGGGCAACTAAGCACGGAACGCGTCGTCTTCGGCCTGAAGCCTGGTGCGCCGGCGATCCTGAAAGGCGTCTCCTTCGACCTCCCTGCAGGCGAAATGTTGGGATTGATCGGCCCGAGCGGATCAGGCAAGTCCACGCTGGCGAAGCTCCTGGTCGGCATCCAGCGCCCCACCAGCGGCTCCATCCGTATCGACGGGGCGGATCTGACGCAATGGCCTTCCGATGCAATCGGCCCCTATCTTGGCTATCTCCCGCAGGATGTGGAGCTGTTTCCCGGCACGGTGGCAGAAAACATCGCTCGCCTTGGTATTCCAGACGACCGCGACGTAATCCGGGCCGCACAGCAAGCCCACGCTCACGAAATGATCCTGCGCTTGCCGGAGGGTTACGACACGCAGCTTGGCCCGGAAGGAATCGGACTGTCCGGTGGTCAGCGGCAGCGGATCGGTCTGGCGCGGGCGTTGTATGGCAGCCCTCGCCTGGTGGTACTGGATGAACCCAATGCCGCCCTGGATAGCGAAGGTGAGCAGGCACTGGTCACCACCCTGCGTGAACTCAAGGAACACGGAGTGACGCTGGTTGTGATCACGCACAAGCCAGCCTTGCTGGCCGGTGCAGACAAACTAATGGTTCTGCAGGAAGGCCAACTGCTCCGATTCGGTCCGCGGGAGCGAGTGCTGGCGGAACTCAATCAGGCGGTCATCGGGAACAAGGGGGCAACACATGCGTAACCCCGTTACCCTCAATGGCGCCCCCTATACAGAAGTGGCCGAAGCCCGCCGCTACATCCGCATTGGCCTTGCAGTACTGATCATTGGCTTTGGCGCGGTCGGCATCTGGCTCGGATTCGCCCCTTTGCATGGCGGTGTGGTGGCTCGCGGCTTCGTCAAGGTCGAACAATATCGTTACACCGTCCAGCACCAGGATGGTGGCATCGTCAAACAGGTCAATGTCCAGAACGGCAGCCATGTGCGACAGGGAGATCCCCTGCTGACCTTCGAGGACGTGCAGATCGATGCCACAGAAAGCCTGCTGACTGCCCAACTGGCGCAGAACCAGGCCAAGGAGGCCCGGCTGGTGTCCGAGATGGCGTTTGCCGGGACGATCAAATGGCCGGCAACTCTGTTAGCACAGGCCAAGAATCCGGAGGCGGCCGAGGTCATGCGGCAGGAAGCAAACCTGTTCAGCGCCCGGCGCCAGAATCTCGATTCGCAGATTCACCTATTGGAAACACAGATCGGCGAAGCAGGCCAGCAGGTGATCGCCGCCAAAGCGCAAGTCGCGGCCGATCATGATGCTCTTCGGCTTGCGCAGGACGAACTGGTATCCAACGAGAAGTTGCTGAAGGATGGATACGTCTCCGCCACCCGTATCACGACACTGCAGCGTACCGTGGCGGAATATCAGGCCAAGCTGGCAGAAAACCAGGGCGACATGTCACGCAGCCAGCAGATTCAGGCCGAGCTGCGGCAGAAGATCCTGGGTCTGCGGAATGCCTATATCGAGAACGCGGCCACTGAGCGCAAGGAAGTGTCCAGCCGGATCGGGGAGCTTTCGGAACGAAAGCGCCCGGTCAGCGATAGCCTGCGCCGAACCCGTGTCGTTGCGCCATTCGAGGGGGACGTGGTGGACCTGCGTGTGCATACATCCGGTGCTGTCGTCGGTCCCCGCGAGCCGATTCTGGATATCGTCCCGAGCAACCGGCCATTGCTGATCGAAGCCTCTATCCCGGTGGATTCGATCAACGATGTACGCATCGGGCTACCGTGTGAAATCCGGTTCAACGCCTTCGACTCCCGCACCACCCCCCTGGTGGACGGCTCTGTCAGCTATGTGTCGGCGGATCAGCTGACCAATCGCACCAACGGCGAACCCTACTTCCAGGTACAGGTCCGGGTCGAAAGCCCCGCGCTCAAACGCGCCGGGATCACCGCACTTCACCCCGGCATGAGTGCGGATGTCCTGATCCGCACCCGCGAACGCACCGCACTCGCCTACATGCTGGACCCGATCACCCGATCCGTTGAACGGGCGTTCCGGGAGCGCTGAAACGCATCCTAAAAAGAAAACGGCCGGTTTGCAAACCGGCCGTGTTGTTTTTGAGCAAACACGGCAGCCCAGCGTTGGCAGTTTGGCCGACAGCTTGGGCAGCTTATAAAGGAATTCGACCTGGCGTTTCTTCTCCTGCTCGACCACGGCCGCCGGTGCCTTGTCGACGAAGGCTGGGTTGGACAGCTTGGCATCGGCCTTGGCGATTTCGCCTTCCAGCTTGCTGATTTCCTTGCCGATGCGGAGCTTTTCGGCTTCGCGGTCGACTTCCACGTGCAGCATCAGGCGGGCCTGGCGGACCACTTGCACCGGGGCATCGGCGTCCGGCAGCGTGTCGACCACCTGCACCTCGGCCAGCTTGGCCAGCAGTTGCACATAGGGGCCGAACTCGGCGAGGTCGGCACTGCCTTCCACGATTAACGGCACGCGCAGCGCCGGCGACAGGTTCATCTCGCCGCGCAGCGCACGGCAGGCGTTGATCATTTCCATCAACAGCGCCATGCGGTCCATTGCCTTGGCGTCGACAGCGGACGGGTCGGCCTTCGGCCAGGCGGCCAGCATGATGGAGTCGGTGGTCTGCTTGCCGGCGAGCGGCGCGACCTTCTGCCACAGCTCTTCGGTGATGAAGGGGATCAGCGGGTGCAGCAGGCGCAGCGACACTTCCAGCACACGGATCAGCGTGTGGCGGGTGCCGCGCTGGATCGCCTCGTCCTCGCTCTGCAGCTGGACCTTGGTCAGTTCCACATACCAGTCGCAGTACTCGTTCCAGACGAACTCGTACAGCGCCTGCGCGGCCAGGTCGAAGCGATAGGTGTCCAGGTGCTGGGTGACTTCCGTCTCCACCTGGTTCAGGCGGCTGATGATCCAGCGGTCGACGAAGGACAGCGTGCGCGGCAGCGATGCGTCCTGGCCGACATCCTTGCCTTCGACGTTCATCATCACGAAGCGGGTGGCGTTCCACAGCTTGTTGCAGAAGTTGCGGTAGCCTTCGCAGCGCTTGAAGTCGAAGTTGACGTTGCGGCCCAGCGTCGCGTAGCTCGCCATGGTGAAGCGCAGCGCATCGGCACCGTAGGGCGGGATGCCATCCGGGAACTGTTTCTTGGTCTTGGTGACCACCTTGGGGGCGGTCTCCGGGCGGCGCAAGCCGGTGGTGCGCTTTTCCAGCAGCGGGTCGAGCGCGATGCCGTCGATCAGGTCCACCGGGTCGATCACGTTCCCTTCGGACTTGGACATCTTCTTGCCTTCCTCGTCGCGAACGATGCCGTGGATGTAGACATCCTTGAACGGCACGCGACCCAGGAAGTGAGTGGTCATCATGATCATCCGCGCCACCCAGAAGAAGATGATCTCGTAGCCGGTCACCAGCACCGAGGACGGCACGAAGGCGTGCAGTTCCGGCGTGTCGTCCGGCCAGCCCAGGCTGGAGAACGGCACCAGGGCGGAGCTGAACCAGGTGTCGAGCACGTCGGCATCGCGGGTCAGCGGCTTGCCGCCGGCCAGGGTCTTCGCCTCGTCTTCGGTGCGGGCCACATAGACCTTGCCGTCGGCGTCGTACCAGGCCGGGATCTGGTGGCCCCACCACAGCTGGCGGGAGATGCACCAGTCCTGGATGTTCTTCATCCACTGGTTGTAGGTATTCACCCACTGTTCCGGCACGAAGCGGACCTCGCCGCTGTCGACCGCCGCCACCGCCTTGTCGGTGATGGACTTGCCGTCCGGGCCGGCCTGGGTCATGGCGACGAACCACTGATCGGTCAGCATCGGCTCGATCACCGTACCGGTGCGGTCGCCGCGCGGCACCATCAGCTTGTGCGGCTTGACCGAATCCAGCACGCCAGCGGCTTCGAGGTCTGCCACCACCGCCTTGCGGGCGGCGAAGCGTTCCAAGCCCTGGTACTTGGCCGGTGCGTTGTCGTTGATCTTGGCATCCAGCGTGAGGATGCTGATCTGCGGCAGGCCATGACGCAGGCCGACCGCGTAGTCGTTGAAGTCATGCGCCGGCGTGACCTTGACCACGCCGGTGCCGAATTCCTTATCCACATAGGTATCGGCGATCACCGGGATGGCGCGGCCGCACAACGGCAGCTCCACCGTCTTGCCGATCAGGTGGGCGTAGCGCTCGTCTTCCGGGTGCACCATCACCGCCACGTCGCCCAGCATGGTTTCCGGGCGGGTGGTGGCGACCGTCAGATGGCCGCTGCCGTCAGTCAACGGGTAGCGGATGTGCCACAGGTGGCCATCTTCTTCCTCGCTGACCACTTCCAGGTCGGACACTGCGGTGCCCAGCACCGGGTCCCAGTTCACCAGGCGCTTGCCGCGGTAGATCAGGCCCTGTTCATACAGACGGACGAACACCTCGGTCACCACCTTGGACATCTTGTCGTCCATGGTGAAGTACTCGCGCGACCAGTCCACCGAACAGCCCACGCGGCGCATCTGGCCGGTGATGGTGGAGCCGCTCTTGCCCTTCCATTCCCACACCTTGTCGATGAAGGTGTCGCGGCCCAGGTCGTGCCGGCTGATGCCTTGTGCGTCGAGTTGGCGCTCCACCACGATCTGCGTGGCGATGCCGGCGTGGTCGGTGCCCGGCAGCCACAGGGTGTTGTAGCCCTTCATGCGGTGGTAGCGGGTCAGGCCATCCATGATGGTCTGGTTGAAGGCGTGCCCCATGTGCAGCGTGCCGGTCACATTGGGCGGCGGCAGCTGGATGCAGAAGGAGGGCGCGGCAGCATCCATGCTCGGCTTGAAGTAGCCGGCCTGCTCCCAGTGGTCGTACCAGCGGCGTTCGATGTCACCGGGTTCAAAGCTCTTGGCGAGTTCCATGCGTGGCTCGTCGGGGAAATAGGAAAAAAGGAATTATAACCCGAGACACCGGCCGGGCCGCCGCAAGGGGGCCAACCGGCCTTAAACGACTGGTGGCGGGGCCAGGTCGTCCGGCGCTTCGGGGGCGGGGGATTGCGCCTGTTGGATTTCGTCCAGGCGGGCGAGCACGCGGCGTTCGATCTTGCGCTTCAGCTCACGACGCCAGTCCTCGCGCAGGTCGTTGGAGACCTCTTCGGTCACCACCCGCATCAGGCCGCCGATCTGCAGACCAAGCTTGGCCCGCACCAGCGCCTCGATACGCGGGGTGAGTTCCATCAGGATGGTCGTCACAAGTTCGTCGACTAGTTCGGCGCGGGCAGTGTCGTCCAGCAGCGGAGGCGGATGGTATTCGTCGGCGACTTCCGTCAGCACCGGCAAGTCGCCAGCGGGCGGTTCGGCGGCCACCACCACGGGTTCCAGATGCAGTGCTTCGCCACGGATGCTTTCGGACTCTTCCTCTTCCAGCACCGGCAGCACGGCTTCGTGATTCGGGCGGTGGCGGCGGAGCAAGGCGTCGAACTGGTCGAGGACCGGCGGACGGCCCTCGTCCTCCGCCAACAGCGGCGGAACCGGATCGCCGTCCAGTTGTGGGCGGTCCGTCACGCGGATTCTCCGAGCTTGTGGTGGTTCATCGGATAGCCGCGTTCCTGGTAGAAGCGCCAGCGTTCACGGCAGCGGGCCGCCTCCTCGACATCCACTCCCACCAGCTCCACCAGGCGCTCGAAGCGGGCAAAGGGGCGCGGCACCTCGTCGGACAGATTGATCAGCAGGTCATGATGCGGCAGCGCGCCCTCCCCGGCCTGCTGGTCGAAGCCGATCAGCAGCGGCGTCTCGGCCGCCATCGGACTGTTCAACGGGCAGTGCGGCAGGAAGGATTGCGGCTGGAAAGTCCACAGCAGCTCGTCGAGCTGCCGGGCATGGTCCTGGTTACGTGCCCAGACCAGCACCCGCCAGCCACGCGAGAACGCCTTCTGCGCCAGCTTCTGGATGAAACCGGGCTTGTCGCCGACGGGGGAATAGAAATCAACCTGGGTCATGAGCCAATTCGTTCAACATCTCGCGCAGCATGGTGGGCCGCGCCTTCTGACCATCGTGCAGCAGGGTAAATTCCGTCGCCGCCGTATTCCGCATCAACTGGAACGTCGAATGGTGGCGACGGAAGTGAAGCACGGTCGCATGCGGCCGCGTCTCGGTCCGGACCAGCCGGTAGAGCCGACCGGCCTCGATGGCGTCGAACAGCGACACCATGCGGATCTGGACCAGGGACGCGGTTTCGCTCACTTCTTGGCTTTGGCCTTGCTTTTGCCGGCGCGGGTGCGCAGGAACTCAACCAGCAACGGCACCGGGCGACCGGATGCGCCCTTGGCCGCCCCGCTCTTCCAGGCGGTGCCAGCGATGTCGAGGTGCGCCCAGCTGTAGTCCTTGGCGTAGCGCTGCAGGAACATCGCAGCGGTGATGCTGCCACCCGGACGGCCGCCGATGTTGGCCATGTCGGCGAAGTTGCTCTTGAGCTGTTCGTCGTATTCCTTGAACAGGGGCATGCGCCAGGCCTTGTCGTCGGTGTCGCGGCTAGCGGCCAGCAGCTCGTCGGCCAGCGCATCGTCGTTGGCGTACAGGCCGGAGGTCACGTGACCCAGGGCGATGATGCAGGCGCCGGTCAGGGTGGCGATGTCGATCACGGTGGCCGGGTCGAACTTCTTCACCCAGGTCAGCGCATCGCACAGGACCAGGCGGCCTTCGGCGTCGGTATTGAGAATCTCGACGGTCTGGCCGGACAGGGTGGTGACGATGTCGCCCGGCTTGGAGGCATTGCCGGCCGGCATGTTCTCGGCCGCCACGACCACACCGATCACGTTGATCGGCAGCTTCAGTTCGGCGACAGCCTTCATCACACCCAGCACGGTGCCGGCGCCGCACATGTCGAACTTCATCTCGTCCATGCCCTCGCCCGGCTTGAGCGAGATGCCGCCGGTGTCGAAGGTGATGCCCTTGCCGACCAGCACCACCGGCTTGTCCTTCTTGCCGCCGCCGCGATGGGTTAGCGCCACCAGCTTCGGCGGTTCGCTGCTGCCCTTGGCCACCGACACCAGCGAGCCCATGCCCAGGCGGTCCATGTCGGCGCGCTCCAGCACCTCGATGTCCAGCTTGTACTGATCGGCCAGCTGTTGCGCGGTGGTCGCAAGATAGGTCGGCGTACAGACGTTACCCGGCAGGTTGCCGAGCGTCTTGGTCAGGTTGACGCCGGCAGCCAGCGCCTGGCCAGCGGCCACGCCCTGTTCCAGCGCGGCGGCGTCCTTCTTGCCCGCCAGGAAGGCGACGGACTGGAGTGCAGGCGCGGTATCCGGCTTCTTGCTCTTGTAGTCATCGAAGCGGTAGCGCGCTTCGGCCAGCAGCAGCACGGCGTCGCGGGCCGCGGCTTCCACGCGGTCCGAACCGGCATCGTCCACCAGCGCGACCAGCGCATCGCCCGACCCGAGGTCGAGCAGTGCCTTGAAGGCGGCACGCAGCGCGCTCTTCAGATCATCGGCAGACACGTTCTTGCCGCTACCCAACCCCACCAGCAGCACGCGCTTGGCGGCCACACCCGGCAGGTCACGCAGCAGCAGGGTGCTGCCGGCCTTGCCGGTCAGGTCGCCATCGGCCAGAACCGCGGCAATCTTGCCGCCGCTCGCCTTGTCCAGGGCGGCCGCACTGGACGCGAGCTTACCGCCTTCGAACACACCGGCGACCAGGCAACCCGCGGCCTGTTTTTCCGCGGCACCGGTTTTTATGCTAAATTCCATCGCCTTTCCTTTTTCTTATCGGTCGGCCCGAAACGGGCCCTGTCCATCGCTCCGGAAGCCGCGCAGCGCATTATTCGCACGGGGGGCGTCTGTCACGGCTCCAACCCCGTCCGATTATCCATAGTCTGTTAGCCGCAAGTCAAAAACGCGCCCATGTTGCTGCGCCGTACCCTGCTCCGTGAACTGTCGCAGAACGCGCTCGGCGTGCTCACCGTGCTGCTGGCCATCGTTCTGACCATCCAGTTCGTGCGCTTGCTGGGTCAGGCTGCCGTCGGCAGCATGGCCACCGATGCGATCGTTGCTACCATCGGTTTCCAGTTGCTGCAAACCCTGCCGCTGTTCCTGTCGATCACCCTGTTCGTCACGGTGATGATGGCGTTCCTGCGAGGCTGGCGCGATCATGAGATGCAGGTCTGGGCTGCCTGCGGCGTGTCGCCATTGCAATGGATGCGGCCCGTGCTGGTATTTGCCGTACCGGTGGCGGTGCTGATCGCGGTGATGAGTTTCACCGTGTCACCCTGGGCATCCCGCATGGCCGGCCGCTTCGACGCCCAGTTGCAATCGCGTGACGACCTGGGCACCGCCGCACCAGGCGTGTTCAAGGAAAGCCATAGCGGCAGCGCGGTCTACTTCATCGAGCGCTATTCCGGCCCGGGCGGCGACGCCAGCCGGGTGTTCATGCAGGCTGAACACAACGGCCGCATGGGCGTGATGGTGTCGGCAGGCGGCTATCAGGAAACCGAGAAGAACGGCGACCGCTTCCTGGTGCTGGAACATGGCCAGCGCTACGAAGGCACGGCCAGCAGCCCGGATTTCCGGGTGCTGCGCTTCGACAAGTACGCGATCCGCATCCAGACCAAGACCGTCGCTCCGCCGGCGGTCGATCTGCGCGGGAAATCCAGCGGCCAGCTGTGGCGCAGCGCCAACCCGGTGGAGCATGCCGAATGGCACTGGCGGATGGCGATGCCGCTGTCTGCGCTGATCCTGGCCTGCCTGGCCGTACCGCTGTCCAGCTTCAATACCCGTAGCGGCCGTGGCTGGAACGTGCTGGCCGCGCTGCTGATGTATTTCATCTACCTGAACCTGCTGACGGTTGGCCAGGCGCTGCTGTCCAAGGGCCGCTGGCCGCTGGCATGGGGGTTGTGGCCCATGCATCTGGCTGCGATCGCCTTGCTCGCCTTCATGATGGCCCGTCAGTTCGGCTGGCTGCGTCGCGCGCCGCGCACCACACGCGCCGCCTGAGGATGTCGACTCCATGCTGCTGACCCGCTACCTGGCAAGCCATATCGGCCGCGGCGCCCTGATGGCCGGCGGTGTGCTGGTCGGGCTGTTTTCCTTCCTTGATCTGCTGTTCGAGCTGGCGGATGTGTCGAAGGGCGGCACCTCGCTCAACACCGCCCTGCTGTACGTCGGGCTGCGCGTTCCCAGCCACCTTTACCAGTTGTTGCCGGTCGCAACGCTGCTGGGCGCGCTGTTCGCCCTGTCCCAGCTGGTACGCGATGCCGAGTATCCGGTGATGCGCGTCGCCGGCCTGTCGCTCGCTCGCCTGGCCGGCATGCTGACCCGCATCGGGCTGCTGTTCACCCTGCTGACCTTCGTGCTGGGCGAAGTCATCGTCCCCTATTCCGAAGATGCCGGTCGCCGCAACGATGTGAAAGTTACCCACGGCATCACCGCGGACCGCCTGCAGAGTGGCCTGTGGCTGCGCGACGGCCCACGCTTCGTGAATGTGCTCGACGTGACGCCGGACCACGTCGTGCACGGGCTGAAACTGTACGAATTCGACTCCGGATACAAGCTGACCCGGGTCATCACCGGCCAGACTGCGCGCTATGGCAAGGACGGCTGGACCATCGATGGAGTGAAAAGCGTGCGGCTCGCACCGGATCATGTCGAGGTCCAGGAGATGCCGACCGCGCACTGGAACACCGATCTGACGCCGGACGTGCTGAACGTGCTGGTGAGCGTGCCGGAGAAAATGTCAGTCTGGCAGCTCTACCACTACATCCGTTTCCTGAACGCCAACGGCCAGGACACCCAACGCCACCAGATCGCCTTGTGGAGCAAGCTCGGCTACCCCTTGACCTGTATCGCGCTGATCCTGCTGGCTCTGCCGTTCGCGCAATACCAGAAGCGCAGTGGCGGTGCCGGTTTGCGCCTGCTGGTCGGCACCCTGCTGGGCATCCTGTTCTACCTGGTCAACAAGCTGACGGCGCACATGGGTCTGCTCTACCAGTGGCCAGCGGTATACGCGGGCCTGTCGCCCACTGCGGTACTGATCCTGATCGCCACCGGCACGCTGTGGTGGCAGGAGTACGGGAAAGTCAGGCTGGGACGCTGAACAAGGCGGGACCCGCTCCCGCCTCTCACACCCCCCGCCTCAGCGGCGGTTAGCCTTCGGCAACACCACCTGACGGGTCCCCGCCAGCCGATCGTGCAGGAACTGGTCGTCCCGGTCGAAAATCCACCACACGTACGTTGCGCCGAACAGTGCGGTGCCTGCCAGCGCCAGCCAGAAGCGCAGCGACGCCCGCCCCCAGCTCATCGGCGAACCATCTGCCGTCTCCACCCGGATGCGCCAAGTCTTCTGCGCCAGTGTCTGACCCGCCTTCTTCCAGCAATAGGCAAAGTAAGCCCAGGCAGCCAACACATTCAGCACCGATTGCCCGACCAGCCAGCCGTTCCAGCGCCCGGCGGCCGTCAGGTCGCGAGGGCCGCCCAGCACATGTTCCAAGGCCAGCCAGACCGCGCCGACCACCAGCAGCAGCGCGATCAGCAAAAAACTTTCATAAAGCGCGACGATCAGCCGCCGCAGCAAGCCCGGCGCGACCGGGAGGGTTTGACTCATGTTGCCTCGCAACAACGAATTTAAATTCAAGGAAATAGCGCGGCGCATTCTACCTGAGAGCCTGCCAAGTGCCATATCAAGGGTCGCGCAGCCCCGGAAACCTGCTCCAGGCTAGGCGCGGCGACGCGTCGTAGTGGTGCTACGGCAAGGAGA